>CAJANQ010000247.1 GCA_903941145.1 uncultured Actinomycetes bacterium | reverse complement strand
GTCGTCGACCATCCGGAAGTAGTCGTCGGCGTCGAAGAAGAACTGGGTGATGCCCAGGTCGGCGGCCTGGAGCTTGGTGGCCAGGAACTTGCGGTCGGTCGCCAGGTCCGGCGAGCGCGGGTGGCCCTCCGGGTGGGCGGCGACGGCCACGCTCATCGGCATGGGGTGCGAGCGGACCAGCTGCACCAGGTCGATGGCGTGCTCGAAGTCGCCACCGGGGTCCGAGCCGTCGGCCGGCGGGTCGCCGAAGAGGGCCAGCAGGTTATGGACGCCGTTAGCGGCGTAGTCGGCGAGCAGGTCGTCGAGCTGAGCCTTGGCGTGACCCACACAGGTCAGGTGCGCCATCGCCGGGTACGGCTGCTCGGCCTCGAGGCCCACGACCAGGTCGCGGGTGAGCTCCCTGGTGGAGCCGCCGGCGCCGTACGTGACCGACACGAACGACAGGTCGGCCGGCTCCAGCTCGGCCACCGTGGCGCGCAGCTGGGCCACGCCCTCGTCGGTGCGCGGCGGGAAGAACTCGACGCTCAGCGTGGGGCCTGCGGCGAGCAGGTCGGCGACCAGGGTCACGGCGCAGTGACCCCCGCGGCACGTTCGGCGGCCTCGACGGTGTTCACCAGCAGCATCGCCCGGGTCATGGGGCCCACGCCGCCGACCCGAGGGGAGAGCCAGCCCGCCACCTCGGCCACGCCGTCGTCCACGTCGGACAGGAGCCGGCCGTCACGGAAGCTCACGCCGGCGGCCACCACCGCGGCCCCGGGCTTGACCATGTCGGCCGTGATGAGGCCCGGCGAGCCTGCGGCCGCCACCACGACGTCGGCCGTGCGGGTGAAGGCACCGATGTCGGCCACGCCGGTGTGCACCACGGTGACCGCGGCGTTGGCGTCGGGGCGCTTGAGGGTGAGCAGGTTGGCGAGCGGCCGGCCGATGGTGAGGCCACGGCCCACCACGACCACGTGCCGGCCCACGACGGGCACGCCATAGGCCTGGAGCAGCTTGAGGATCCCGTGGGGCGTGCAGGCCAGGGGGGCGTCCACACCCATGACCAGGTGGCCCAGGTTCACCGGGTGCAGGCCGTCGGCGTCCTTGGCCGGGTCCACGCCCAGGATGGCAGCCTCGTAGTCGAGGCCCTTGGGGAACGGGTACTGGACGATGAAGGCGTGCACCGACGGGTCGTCGTTGAGCTCGGCGACGGCCTGCTCGACCTCGGCCTGGGCGGCGGTGGCCGGCAGCCGCTTGTCGACGGAGTGCAGCCCTACCTGGGCGCAGTCCTTGTGCTTCATGCCGACGTAGTTGGCGCTGGGACCGTCGTCGCCGACGAGGATCGTCCCGAGGCCGGGCACCACTCCCCGCTCGCCGAGGGCCGCGACGCGGCTGCGGAGGTCGTCCTTGATCTGTGCAGCGAGCGCGTCGCCGTCGAGCGTGATGGCGGTCATCGGCGCCGAATCTACGCCGCGGGGCGCCCGCGGCCGGCGACCGCCCGGAAGCAGCCCGGCGGGGCAGGAAGTACGGTGCACGGCGTGCTGCGACTCCCCCCGACCTCTGCCTCGTCGTCCGCCCCCGCCGCCCGGCGCCGCCACTGGCGCAGGGCCGCCGTGTTGCTCGGCCTGCTGACCGCCACGGTCGGGCTGTCCGCATGCGGGTCGGACGTCGACCACCGCATGCTGGTCGCCGACGCCGGGTCGGGCGGCAGCGGCGGTCTGCGCCTGTACGCCGTGAAGCCTGGCGAGAAGGTCACGCCCAAGGACGTGGTCGCGACCGGCCTGACCGGCGGCGACACCATCAACACCGTCGAGTCGGACAGCCTCGTGCGCCGCGACCAGGTCGGCACCGCGTGGGCGGGCCGGGCCCTGATCGCCGGCAACGACGGCTCCGGCTCACGGGTCACCGCTGCGGTGCCCGGCCAGTTGCCGACCGTCCTGAACTCTGCCGGGCAGGCGCTGACGAGCATCGTCGAGCGCGGCGTCCTGGTCGAGACCGCCAAGGGCTGCAGCCTGGCGACGCCGGACGGCCCCGCCAAGGTGATCGGGACCGGCCGTTGCTCGATCAGCGAGGACGAGCGCTGGGTGGCCTCGTGGCCGTTCCAGGGCGGTGCGCTCAGCATCCGTGACCTGCGCTCCGACAAAGTCCGAAGGGTGGCGGGGCTCGACGTGTCCGGCAACGCCTCGGCCCTCGGCAGCGACGCCGTGGTCCTGGCACCGGTGCAGGCCGGCGGCGGTACCCGCCTGGCGCTGGTGAGCGCCGCGTCCGGCAAGGTCGTGTCCCGCACCAGCACCGTGCGGCAGGTCGGCCGGATCGACCCCAAGTCCGAGGGCACCCCCGGGTTCGCCGTCAGCGTGCAGACCGACTCCGGCACCGAGCTGTGGTTCGTGGGCACCGACGGCAAGGTGACGGTGGTGGACCGTGCGCCTGCCGTTCTTGTGCTGTCGACCCGCGGCGCCATCACGTACCTCAAGTTCGGCGAAGGCGGGAACGACGGCAAGGTCGTGCGCCGCAGCGACAACGGCAGCGTGGCGGTGCTCGGTGGCCGTCCCGGCAGCGGCACGAGCGACGAGCTGGTCGGGGTCGTCGGCGGCGGCCAGGTCGGGGAGAAGCACCTGCTCCTCACCCGAGAGACCGCCAAGGGGATCGAGTTCTGGCTCGCCGGCAACACCGGTGACTTCGCCGAGCGTGTGGTCACCGTCCCGTCGGACCAGGCCGGCGGTGCCGTCGTCGACGAGATGCTGACCATCGGCGACGTGGCGTGGCTGGCGGTGACCACGGGCCAGACCCAGTCGCTCGTGCGGATCCACCTCTCTGCCGGCGAGGGCGAGGCCGTCCTGGAGAACCAGCCGTTCGTGGCCATCAACTCGGTCGACGTCGACGGCACGGTCCTGGTCAGCGCCCAGGCCCGCGGGAACGCCGACCAGCCGGTCGTCATGGCGACGTTCGGGACGTCGGGCACCGAGGCCACGGTGCGGCTCCGCCTGAGCCAGCCGATCGCCGCGCTGCTCCACGACGGTGCCATCTACCTTGGCTCCAGCCAGGACGAGCAGCCGGTCGTGCGCTGGGTCGCGCCACGCGAGCAGGGCGCCACGGTGCTCTACGAGAAGTACCAGCTGGCGGGATCGCTGTGGCCCAACAACAACGGCGCCACGTCGTCCAAGATCATCACGCCGGGCCTGCTCGCCCAGCAGGCGCAGCAGCAGGCACAGCAGCAGGGCGCTGCGTCAGGTGGCGCCGGCCCAGCCGGGGGCTGAGACCGGCGCTGGCCGGGACCGGTCAGTGCTTGAAGTGCCGCTCGCCGGTGAAGACCATCGCCATGCCGGCCTCGTTGGCCGCGGCGATGACCTCCTCGTCACGGATGGAGCCGCCGGGCTGGATGACCGCGGTGGCGCCCGCCTCGGCGGCGGCGTCGAGTCCGTCACGGAACGGGAAGAAGGCGTCCGAGGCGCAGGCCCCGCCCACGGCGCGGCCGTCGGCCTTCTCGGCCGCGATACGGCCGGCGTCACGACGGTTCTGCTGGCCGGCGCCGATGCCGACCGCCTGGCCGTCTTTCACCAGCACGATCGTGTTGGAGGTGACGCGGGCGGCAACGCGCCACGCGAGCTCTAGGTCGACCCACTCGGCGTCGGTCGGGACCCGGTCGGTGGCGACCGTCCAGGCCGAACGGTCGAGCGAGACGTCGTCGCGGGTCTGGACCAGCAGGCCGCCCTCGATCGAGCGCACGTCGAGCTCGGGCACGTGCGGCGCCGGGGCGGTGAGGACGCGCAGGTTCTTCTTCTCGAGCAGCACGGCCAGGGCGTCGTCGTCGTAGCCGGGGGCGATGACCACCTCGGTGAACACCGGGGCCAGCGCCTCGGCGAGCGCCTTGGGCACGGTGCGGTTGAGCGCCACGATGCCGCCGAAGGCCGAGACCGGGTCGCACTCGTGCGCCCGCACGTACGCCGCGGTCAGGTCGGCCGCGACGGCCGCGCCGCACGGGTTGGCGTGCTTGATGACCACGGCGGCCGGGTCGTCGCCGAGCGACCACACCAGGCGCCACGCGGCGTCGGCGTCGTACACGTTCAGGTACGACATCTCCTTGCCGCCGTGCTGCACGGCCAGGTCCCAGCACGAGGTGCCGTTGAACGAGTACCGGGCGCCGTGCTGGTGCGGGTTTTCGCCGTAGCGGAGCTCCTGGGCCCGCGTGGCCGAGAAGTGGACGGTGGTCGGCAGCTCGCCACGGTCGGGCAGCGCGCCCGGGCCGTCGACGTCGAACCAGGCGACGATCGCCGAGTCGTAGGCGGCGGTGTGGGCAAACGCGTCACGGGCCAGGCGGCGGCGGGTCTCGCCGGAGACGTCACCGCTGGCACGGAGCTCGTCGAGCACCGGGGCGTAGTCGGCCGGGTCCACCAGGACCACGACGTGGGCGTGGTTCTTGGCCGAGCCGCGCACCATGGCCGGACCGCCGATGTCGATCAGCTCGATCGACGGGTCCGAGCCGAACGGGTACAGGTTCACTGCCACCAGGTCGATCGGCACGATCCCGTAGGTGTCCATGTCGGCCAGGTGGGACGGGTCGTCACGGTCGGCCAGGATGCCGCCGTGCACCGCCGGGTGCAGCGTGACCACCCGGTGGCCGAGCATCTCTGGGAAGCCGGTGATCTCGTTCGACGGGATGACGGGCAGTCCGGCCTCGGCCAGCACCTTGGCGGTGCCGCCGGAGGACACCAGCTCCCAGCCCAGGTCGACCAGGGCCGTCCCCAGCTCGACCATGCCGGTCTTGTCGTAGGCGGACAGCAGCGCTCGGCGCTTGCGGTTCTCGGTCATGTCACGCTCCCGCGTTGGAGGATCTGTCGGACGGTGTCGGTGTAGAGGCGGCGCTCCACGGCCTTGATGCGCTCGTGCAGGGTGGCCTCGTCGTCGTCGGGCAGGACGGTGACTGCCTCCTGGGCCAGGATCGGGCCGGCGTCGACCTCTTCGGTGGCGACGTGCACCGTGCAGCCCGTGACCTTCACGCCGTAGGCCAGGGCGTCACGGCCGCCGTGCCCGCCGGGGATGGAGGGCAGCAGCGCCGGGTGGGTGTTGAGGATCCGGCCCGGGAACGCCGCGAACGCGGCCGGCCCCAGGATGGTCCCCCACCCGGCCATGGCGACCAGCTCGACACCGGCCTCCTGCAGCGCAGCCACCACGCGGTCGGTGTAGGTGTCGCGATCGAACCCGGCGCCAAAGTCGTCACGCTCGACGAGCACGCACGGCAGTCCGTGGCGCTCGGCCACACCGGTCACGCCGCACGGACGGTCGACCATGACGAGCGAGATCGGCAGGCCCGAGTCCGCCATCGCGTCAAGGAGCGTTCCACTACCCGAGGCGAGGACGGCGAGGTGCATCGGCGCCGAAAACTAGCAGCGGCCCTGACCCCCAGATTCCGGGGGTCAGGGCCGCTGCACGAGCGTGGAACGGCTCAGAGGCCCTTGATGATCTCCACCATGAGCTCGCCGGCCTCGGTGGGGTTGGCGCCCACTCGGACACCGGCACCCTCGAGCGCCTCCATCTTGGCGGCCGCCGTGCCCTTGCCACCGGAGACGATGGCGCCGGCGTGGCCCATCTTCTTGCCGGCGGGGGCGGTCTGGCCCGCGATGTACGAGGCAACCGGCTTGGTCATCGACGACTTGATGAAGTCCGCCGCCTCTTCCTCGGCCGAGCCGCCGATCTCGCCGATCATCATGACGGCGTGGGTCTCGGGGTCCGCCTCGAAGGCCTTGAGGCAGTCGATGAAGGTCGTACCGGGGACAGGGTCGCCACCGATGCCGACGCAGGTCGTCACGCCGATGTTCTGCTGCTGCAGCTCGTAGAGCGCCTGGTAGGTCAGCGTGCCCGAGCGGGACACGATGCCGACGTTCTTCTCGCCGGGGACGGCCGACTTGGCGATGTGCCCGGCGGTGATGCCGATGTTGCACTTGCCGGGGCTGATGATGCCGGGGCAGTTCGGGCCCAGGAGCTGCACCGACGGGAAGTCCCGCTGCAGCTTGTTGAAGAACCAGGCCTCGTCCTGCGCAGGCACACCCTCGGTGATGCACACGATGAACTCGATGCCACCCTCGGCGGCCTCCATGACCGCGGCACGCACGCCGGGGGCCGGGATGAAGATGCAGCTGGCGTTGGCGCCGGCCTCCGACACGGCCTCGGCGACCGAGGCGAAGATCGGGATGCCGTCCACGTCGGTGCCGGCCTTCTTGGGGTTGGTGCCGGCCACGACCTGGGTGCCGTAGTCACGGTTCAGGAGGCCGTAGTAGCGGCCCTGGCTGCCCGTGAGGCCCTGGTAGACGACCTTGGTGTTCTCGTCGACGAAGATGCTCATGACGTGCTCCGGTTCAGCGGTTGGCCAGCTCGACCGCGGTAGCCGCGGCGGCGAGCATGGTGGGCTGCATCTGCAGCTTGTCGGACAGGTGCGGCTCGAGGATGGCGCGGCCCTCCTCGGCGTTCGTGCCGTCGAGACGGATCACGATCGGGGACGAGATCTCGACCCGGCCGAGCGCCTCGACGATGCCGTTGGCGACCTCTTCGCCGCGGGTGATGCCACCAAAGATGTTGATGAAGATGGAGCGCACGGCGGGGTCGTTGTTGATGACCTCGAGCGCCCCGGCCATCACGTCGGCGTTGGCGCCGCCGCCGATGTCGAGGAAGTTGGCGGGCTTGCCGCCGGCCTGGTTGACGACGTCGAGGGTCGACATGGCCAGACCCGCACCGTTGGCGATGATGCCGACGGAGCCGTCGAGGCCGACGTACTGCAGGCCCTTGTCGTGGGCGGCCTGCTCACGCTCATCGCGCTCCTGCGTGGCCTCGTACTCGGCCCACTCGTGACGGAAGTCAGCGTTGGCGTCGAGCGTCACCTTGGCGTCGAGGGCATGGACCTCGCCGGTCGGCTTGAGGATGAGCGGGTTGATCTCGACCAGGTCGGCGTCGCCGTCGACGTAGGCCCGGTAGAGCTTGAGGAGGATGTCGACGGCGCCGTCGGTGGCCTCCGGGTTGAGGGCAGCCGCAGCGACCCACTCGCGGCAGACCGCCTCGGTGAGCCCGTCGACGGGGTCGATCCAGATCTTGGCGATCGCGTCGGGGTTCTCCTCGGCGACGGCCTCGATCTCGACGCCGCCCTGCGCGGAGAGCATGCCCAGGTGCTGCTTGGCGGAACGGTCCAGCGTGAACGAGGCGTAGTACTCCTCGGCGATGTCCGAGGCGACCTCGATCCACACGCGCTCGACGGTGTGGCCCTTGATGTCCATGCCCAGGATGTTCCCGGCATGCTCGCGGACCTCGTCGATGCTGTTGGCCAGCTTGATGCCGCCGGCCTTGCCGCGGCCACCAACCTGCACCTGCGCCTTGACGACGACGGGGAAGTAGTTGAGCCGCTCGGCCACTGCCACCGCGTCCTCGACGGTCTCGACGACGTCGCCGGCAGAGACCGGGATGCCGAAGGAACCGAAGAACTGCTTGCCCTGATACTCGAAGAGATCCACTCGCTGCCTTCCTGATCGTCCGCCACGGTCGCCCGGGCGGGGCGGACTGCCGCGGGGGGCTCCCCGCTGTCCGGTCCGGCGGGCGATACTAAACGTCCGCGACGCACCCTCTGCTATTCAGACCTGCCACCCGCTCCCCCTCCGTCCCGCCACCCACTCCCCCTCCGTCCCGCCACCCACCCGCCGAGGTCCCCCGCCATGCCCGTCGAACGACGCACCACCTCCCGACAGGTCACGACGGTGGTGGTCGCCGTCGTGGTCGTCCTGCTCGTCGGGCTGGCCGGATGGGGCCT
>CAJANQ010000246.1 GCA_903941145.1 uncultured Actinomycetes bacterium | reverse complement strand
GCGCCAGACGGTCGCGGCGCTCGAGGCCCGCATCACCGACGAGGTCGATCGCGTCCACCGCGAGTACCGCAGGGACCTGGTGCCGCTCCAGCAGGCCGTGGTGCTCTACTCGGACCGGGACGCCCGCCGATGACCCGCCTGACGAGGGCCGTGGCCCCGCTGCTCGTCGCGCTGGTCGTGCTCGCCGGGACCCTGGCCGGCACCGCGTCGGCCGGTGCCCAACAGCCCGCCCCCGGTACCCCGCCGCGCAAGGTGCTGGTGGTCGGCGACTCGGTCATCCTGGGCGCGCAGAACCAGATGACCCAGGGGTTCGCCGGCAAGGGCTGGTCCGTGGTCTTCGACGCCTCGGTGAGCCGCTCCACCAGTGCGGGTGCGCAGGCAGTCGCCGCCCGCAAGGCCGACGCCACCGACGCGCTCGTGGTGAACCTGGGGGCCAACGACGCCGGCAACGCCAACCTGTACGCCCAGCGCGTCGAGCAGGTCTTGGCTGCCGCCGCCGGTGTGCCGCGCGTGTACTGGCTCACCATTCGCGAGGTGCGTCCCTACTACCCGGCCGCGAACAACGTCCTGCGCGAGGCCGCCAAGCGTCACCCCAACCTGACGGTCGTCGACTGGAACGCGGCGTCGACCGCACCGGGACTCACCTCGTCCGACGGCCTGCACCTCAAGCCCCAGGGAGCCGTTGCGATGACTGACGCGGTCCTTGCCGCCGTGCAGCAGAACGAGTCCACTGCCACCACCACCACCACGACGACCTCGACCACCACCACCGTCCCGCCGACGACCGCTGCCCCCACCACGACCGCGGCACCCTCGACGACGACCACCACCTCCGAACCGAAGAACGCCGTCGACACGAAGGTCGCCGACGACGCCGGTGGGATGCCGAAGGGCACCGGCGAGCTGGGCGGCGGTCCGTACGTCGGGATCGGCATGGGCCTGCTCGTCGCTGGTCTGCTGCTCTACGGGGCGTTCGCCGCGCTGCGGTCGGCCGCCCGCAAGCGGGCCGCGTCCCGGCCGGCACCCGAACCCGTCGAGGAGCCGCTGGTCGAGCCGGAACCAGAGCCCGAGCCGGTTCCAGAGCCGGAACCCGCCCCCGAGCCCGAGCTGAGCAGGGCCGAGCAGCGGGCCGCGCGCATTGCCGCCGCCCGCGCTGAGCACCTTGAAGCAGCGGAGCACGTTGAACCCCCCGAGCAGCCTCTCAGTTAGAGGCTCATCAAACTTGAGTGTCTCGTTGACAAGTTTGAGACCCGGCCGGTAGCCTTCAGGCAGTCCGGTCCCCCCCCGGATCCGCAGACAGAAGTACCCCCAAGCACATTGACCGGTGGGCCCGTCCTCGAACGAGCAGGGGCGCCGCCGGAACCGAAAGGCACCTGATGTCACTCGATCCGAACACCTGGACCCTCAAGACGCAGGAGGCGGTCAACGCCGCCATGCGGCTCGCAACCGACCGCTCCAACCCCGAGGTCACCCCCGACCACCTGCTCGCTGCGCTGCTGCGCCAGGACGACGGCGTGGTCCTGCCGGTCGTCCGCAAGCTCGGGCTCGTCCCGCTCAACCTGCGCGACCAGGCCGACGAGTTCGTCGGCCAGCTCCCCGTCTCCTACGGCTCGGACACCCGTCCCGGCCGGCTCTTCCTCAACCTGTTCGAGACGGCCGACGGCGAGCGCAAGGAGCTCGCGGACGAGTACCTCTCGACCGAGCACCTGCTGCTCGCCCTGGTCGCCGTCGACCAGAAGCGCCAGCTCGGCGACCGCCGCCTGCCCGACGTCGACCGCGAGAAGGTCCTGGCCGCACTGGCCGAGGTCCGTGGCACCCAGCGGGTGACCTCGCAGAACCCCGAAGAGACCTACCAGGCCCTCGAGAAGTACGGCCGCGACCTGACCGACGCGGCCCGCGCCGGGAAGCTCGACCCCGTCATCGGCCGTGACGACGAGATCCGCCGCGTCATCCAGGTGCTCAGCCGCCGGACCAAGAACAACCCCGTGCTCATCGGCGAGCCCGGCGTCGGCAAGACCGCCGTCGTCGAGGGACTTGCCCAGCGCATCGTCGAGGGCGACGTGCCCGACTCGCTGCGCGACAAGCGTGTCGTCGCGCTCGACCTGTCCTCGATGCTGGCGGGCGCCAAGTTCCGCGGCGAGTTCGAGGAGCGCCTTAAGGCAGTCCTCGAGGAGATCACCGCCTCGAACGGCGAGGTCATCACCTTCATCGACGAGATGCACACCGTCGTCGGTGCCGGTGCCACCGGCGAGGGCGCGATGGACGCCGGCAACATGCTCAAGCCCATGCTCGCCCGCGGCGAGCTGCGCATGGTCGGCGCCACCACCCTCGACGAGTTCCGCAAGTACATCGAGAAGGACCCGGCGCTCGAGCGGCGGTTCCAGCAGGTGTACGTCGGTGAGCCGTCGGTCGAGTCGTCGATCGCCATCCTCCGGGGCCTCAAGGAGCGCTACGAGGTCCACCACGGCGTGCGGATCCAGGACCCTGCACTCGTCGCGGCGGCCGTCCTGTCGGACCGCTACCTGACGGGCCGCTTCCTGCCCGACAAGGCCATCGACCTGGTCGACGAGGCCGCCTCCAGCCTGCGCATCGAGATCGACTCGCTGCCGACCGAGATCGACGTGGTCGAGCGCCGCATCCGCGGCATCGAGATCGAGCGCGTCGCCCTGGCCAAGGAGTCCGACGCCTCGTCCAAGGAGCGGCTGGCCGCCCTGGACAAGGAGCTCGCCGACCTGTCCGAGCAGGCCGACTCGATGCGGGCCCACTGGCAGTCGGAGAAGGACGCCATCGGCACCATCTCCGAGCTGAAGGAGCGCCTCGAGCAGCTGCGGGCCGAGGCCGAGCGGTGCGAGCGGGAGGGCAACCTGCAGCGCGCCTCCGAGATCACGTACGGCCACCTCCCGGTGGTCGAGCGGGAGGTCGAGCTGGCCACGGAAGAGCTCGCCGACCTGCAGTCGGAGCGCAAGATGCTGAAGGAGGAGGTCGACGCCGAGGACATCGCGGCGGTCGTCTCCCGCTGGACCGGGGTGCCGGTCGCCCGCCTCATGGAGGGCGAGATGGCCAAGCTGGTCCGGCTCGAGGACGTGCTCGCCGAGCGCGTCGTCGGCCAGTCCGACGCGGTCGAGGCCGTGGCCAACGCCATCCGCCGGAGCCGTGCTGGCCTGTCCGACCCGCACCGGCCGATCGGCTCGTTCCTGTTCCTGGGTCCGACCGGCGTGGGCAAGACCGAGCTGGCCCGCACGCTCGCCGACTACCTGTTCGACGACGAGCGGGCGATGGTCCGCATCGACATGTCGGAGTACATGGAGAAGCACTCGGTCAGCCGGCTCATCGGCGCCCCTCCCGGCTACGTGGGCTACGACGAGGGCGGTCAGCTCACCGAGGCCGTGCGGCGCCGCCCCTACGCGGTCGTGCTGCTCGACGAGGTCGAGAAGGCGCACCCCGACGTGTTCAACGTGCTGCTCCAGCTGCTCGACGACGGACGCCTGACCGACGGCCAGGGTCGCACGGTCGACTTCTCCAACTCCGTGCTCATCATGACGTCGAACCTGCCGGGGGACCCGCAGGACTTCTTCCGGCCCGAGTTCATCAACCGGGTCGACGAGATCGTGCGGTTCCGACCCCTCGAGGTGACCGACCTCGAGCAGATCGTGGTGCTCCAGCTCGACGCACTCAGGGCCCGGCTGCTCGACCGGCGGATCGGCCTCGAGGTGTCGGAGCAGGCCCTCGCCAAGCTGGCCCACGACGGCTACGACCCGGTGTTCGGGGCACGGCCGCTCAAGCGGCTCATCCAGAAGCAGGTCGGCGACCGGCTGGCCGTCGCCATCCTGGACGGCACGCTGTCCGACGGCGACAGCGTCAAGCTCGACGTCGCCGACGGCGAGTACGTACTGGCCTGAGTGCGACCGTCAGGCCGAAGCTGACACGAACCACGCGGTGGTGGCCGCGACGTCGTCGAGGTCCATGGCGGCGAACCGCGGAGCGAGCGGGGTGCCGTCGAGCTCGGCGGCGGAGTTGGCCGTGAGGTGTTCCTCGGTGACCGGGATCCCCAGCTGCTGGTAGAGGTCGCGGTACTCGTTGGCCCGGAGACGGTTCATGGGCTGCAGGTCGTTGTCGATGAGCTTCCACGCCCGGTCGGAGTACCGGAGGAAGTGGTAGACGCCGACGGTCGAGTCCGCGTACGCGTAGTGGTCGCACATGTCGACGAGGTGGCTCATCACCGTGCCCGGAGTGCTGAGCTCTTCGAACCGTCGCAGGATGCCTTCGAGCACGGGTCGCGGCAGGTGCTCAAACACGGCATTGGAGCAGATCAGGTCGGGAACGTCATCGAGCTCGAGGGTCGTGGCGTCGCCAATACAGAGGTCCAGCCCCACGCTGGCGAGCCCACCCACGCGGTCGCCGGAGGCCACCTGCTCGCGGGCGGTACCGAGGCGTCGGACCCGCTCCGGGTCAACTGGACCGAGGTGCGCTTCGACGGAGCCGTCGGCGACACGTTCAAGGACCCGGTCGATCGTGGTGAGAGTGAAGTCAGTCTGTCCGTGGTCGACCCGGTCGAGCATCCGGACCTGCTCAGCGCCGGCGAGATAGAGCAAGGAAGGGACGAAGGGGAACCAGCCGGTCCCGAGCTCGACGGCCGTGAACGGCCCGTCGGCCCGTCCGTGCCGCCGGAACGCCTGAAGGTGCATTCCAGCCCACTCGACCCGCCGCTCGATGAACTCGTCGTCGATCTGGACCGACCTGCTGACGCGTTGCTGGAGAACGTGGTTGAGCCGATCGGACCCGGGCAGGACCGAGATGCCCTTCTGAACGGCAGCCTTGGCGACCCATTTCAGCCCCATCAACTTCTTCCCTCGGTCTCGGGTCGGACAGCGTCGATGCCAGTCACAGCGACCCGGCTTTCGAACTTGATCATGCTACGCGGGCCCTGAAAATTTCTTCTACGTGAGCCGCGGGAAGTCGACCACCTCCTGTCCTGACCTATCTCTGTGGTCCG
>CAJANQ010000245.1 GCA_903941145.1 uncultured Actinomycetes bacterium | reverse complement strand
TCCGCACCGCCGCCGTCGACGTACCGCGAGCCCACCGAGACGTCGGCCCCGTCGCGGACCGCAGCGAGCAGCTTGGGCAGGACCTCCGGGTCGTGGGAGAAGTCGGCGTCCATCTGGCCGACCACGTCGTAGCCCTGGTCGAGCGCATGGCGGAACCCGTGGCGGTAGGCAGCCCCCAGGCCCTCCTTGGACGCACGATGGAGCACCGAGACACCGCCCAGTTCTGCGGCGACCCGCTCGGCGATCTGGCCGGTCCCGTCAGGGCTGTTGTCGTCGACCACCAGGACGTCCATGTCCGGGCAGGTACCGCGCACCGCACGCAGGAAGCGTTCGATGTTCTCGCCCTCTTGATAGGTCGGCACGACGAGGCAGGCAGGCACCCGGAAAGGATACTGACCACCCACAACCAGTGCGGTGCACCGGCCGGGCCGCTGCTGAGCGCCTGCTCCGGCTGCGCTACGGGGCCTGGGCCGGAGGGCACGGCGCCCCGTCGGTCCGGTGCCGGTAGAGCGAGAACGTCGGAGTGGCCCTCACGGGGCAGTACTCGGCCGCCACGACCTTGTTCGCAGCCTGGCTCCGCCCGTTGGCCGAGTCGTTCGGCTCGGTCCAGTCCTTCCAGGCGCTCGACAGCACGAGCCAGTCGTTCTTCCTGAGCTCTCCGGGCAGGGCCGAGTCGTCGCCGTCGGCCAGGACCGGGTCCATCTCGATGTACCGGGTGCCCGGGACCAGCTCGGGGAACAGGTAGTAGAAGAACGCGTCGCTGTAGTTGGTCCGCGACAGGTCGGAGGTGCCGACGATCAGCCGCTCGCCGGGCCGGGACCTCTCTGCGAGCGTGTCGACCACGGCCTGGGCGTCCGCTGCGCCGTTCGGGCTGCCGAAGTAGAACGTCCGGCCGTCATGGGTCACGGGGTAGCCGAACCGGTTCTGGCCGAAGGTCTGGCCCACCAGGTCCACGTAGGTCCGCACCGGGTAGAACGGGATGACGACCAGCAGCACGACGGCGACCGCGGTGACGCCCACCAGCTGGGCCCGGCCGTCGTCGAGCTTCGGCCACTTCCGGGCGACCAGCCACGAGAGCGCAGCAATGCTGAGCGGGAACGTGATGCCGGTGACCCAGGACAGGTGGGCGGTGTCGGGGCGCTGGAACGCCTGCTGGACCAGGGCCGCTCCGAACAGCGCTGCCGGCCAGAAGGAGATGGCCCGGTCCGAGCCCGGCTCGGCCTTCCGAAGCCGCCACCCCACCAGCACGACGAGCGCGCAGGACAGGGGGACCAGGAAGAACCAGAGGAAGATCTGGTTCGGGACGGCCAGCATGGGGAACGGCCAGCCGGTCATGCGGAGCTCTCCCGCCCGCTGAAGGAACCCGTCGGTCTGGCCCCACGACGGCGGCACAGGGAGCGCACGGCCGCCGCGCAGCTCGAACACCGGCTCGAGGAACATGCCCCGGAACGCGGCCGAGGGCCCGGCCAGCAGCAGGTGGGGAACGTACAGGAGCAGACCGGCCACCAGCCCCACGACCATCGGCCGCCGACGGCCGGCGGCGACGGTCAGCACCAGCGCCAAGAACGCCAGCCCCACGGCGAGCACCATGTCGGGCCGGTACAGCAGCGCACCGGCGAACAGCAGCCCGGAGCATGCCCCCAGCCGCCTGGCCCGGCGGTCGTCCTCGCTGCGCACGGCCCAGGCGCCGACGGCGACTCCCCAGATGCCAAGGGCCAGGGCGCCGTTCCACGCCATGGCCGACAGTCCGAGCGGCCCGATCAGGATGACGACCGACACCACGGCACCGGACGTCGCGATCCGCCGGCCCCACGGCCGGAGCACCGCGAAGAGGCCGTAGGCGACGAGGGCGTGCTGGACCAGGCCCACCATGCGCTCGACGGTCAGGTCGACGCCGAACACCCTGTAGACGGCGGCGAGCACCCACAGGGAGCCGGGCCCGTAGAGGTGCAGGAAGTCACGGTGGGGGTAGTCCCCCCGGAGGATGCGCTCGGGGAAGGTGAGCATGAAGCCCTCCTCCATCGGCGGTCCCTGGTAGCGCAGCAGCCCCCACACCGGGAGCAGGAGCGACACGGCGACGATCCCCAGACAGACCCAGTCGGCAGCGGTCCAAGGAGCACGGCCCGGGGCCGGGACCTCTCCGACCGGGGCGTCGACCTCGGCGGTACCGGTCACTGTTCGCCGCCCTGGTCGTCGGTGGACGGTGCGGTGGACGCGGCCGAGGACGGCGCGGTGAAGTAGGCGTCAGGGCCGGCCTGCTGGGCGACGACCACCGGCAGCTGTCCGGTGAGCGCGACCTCCTCGAGGACGTCGGCGGCGTCCGGCTCCGGGGCCAGGTGCTCGACCGGTTCGGGCCAGCGCCGGCCCACCGTGAGAGTGACGCCGGCCAGCACGGCGACCAGCGGGGCGAGCCCGAGCTTGAAGCGAGGGTCGCCGAAGAACAGGACCGGGACGACGGCGCCGGCCAGCGTGGCCAGCACGATGCACACCGCCGTCGGGTCGACCCTTCGACGTCCCCACCCCCGGACCATGGTGAGTCCCAGCCCCAGCAACGCGGCCGCGAGCAGGACGCCCCACACCACGTCGACGACGTGCTGCGCCGTCCGGTAGCTGCTGCCCAGGAACTGGTCCGACCCGAACGACACCGCGGCGTACAGGCCGTCGGCGTCGGTCCGGTAGGTCGCCCACAGCTTCTTGGCGCTCAGCGCCGGGAGCTCTCCGGGGTTCGAGCGGATCCAGTTGATCGCGCGCTTCCGTGTCTCCTTGTCGCGACGCAGCTCGGCGGCCGCGCTGTCCGTGTAGAACTCGCCCGTGTCGCAGTACTCGGGGATGGCGAACCGGCCGTTCGCACCGGGGTGGAACCCGACGCAGAGGTTGTCGCCGCCGTTGGTGCTGAACGGCACGAACGCCCCGAACACGGCGTGGTTCCGGACGGCCCACGGGGCAGCGATGACCAGGACACCCACGCCGAGCACGGCAGAACGGGCCAGCACCTGGCGCCAACCGGTCCGGCACACGGCCCAGGCCAGCGCCAACGCAGGAAGGGTCAGCAGGACCTGGGGCCTGACCATGCACGCCAGACCAAAGGACGCACCCGCCAGCACCGCACGTCCCCAGTGCCAGCGGGCCTGGTCGTTCATGGTGAGGACCGCGGCGAGCGACACCGCGAACGCCGTGATGAAGAGCGTCTCGGAGAGCAGGAGGCCCGAGTAGACGACCAGGTTCGGCCAGAACGCCAGGACGACCGCGGCGGCGAGTCCTACGGCGCGGCCGCCAAGCCGGCGACCAACCACGAACACCGCGAGCACGGCCACGCCGCCCATGAGCGACTGTACGACGCCGGTCACGCCGAGCGTGTGCGAACCCAGTCCGACCTGCTTGAGGACCCACTGCTGCACCCCGAGGTAGAGCGGGTAGCCCGGCGGGTAGTACGAGGTGGGGTGCGGGGTGTCGGTCACGGCGCACGGCGCGCCCGAGAGCGCCACGTAGCCCCGGCCGCAGGCGACCTGGAGTGCCGAGTACAGGTAGATCGCCGGGTCGGCGAGCGCCCTGGGGGTCCGCATGCCGAAGGCCACCCAGGCCAGCCGGACGACGACCGCGAGGCCGGCGACGGACCAGGCGGCCGGGTCGCGGTACCAGGGCGCGCGCTGTCGGTCGTCCACCGGCCCAACCTAGGTCGTGGGTACGGGTTCGTCCGTGGACCGTCGCCACGTGGCGAGCACCCGCCGTTCGACCAGGACGAAGCCCAGCCATCCGGCCAGGAACGACGCCGGCACCGCCACGGCGACCTTCAGCGCCAGCGGCGCACGGGGCATCAGGTCGACCACCCACAGGTAGACCGGCAGGTGCCAGAGGTACAGCGAGAACGAGATCATCCCTACCCAGCGAAGCGCCCGCAGGTTGCCCAGCCGGGCGACCGGGCCGTCGCCGGTCGCGGCGGCGGCCACCGCCAACGCCGCAGCCGCTGCGACGACCGTGAAGCCACCCATGTAGAGCCACTCCGACGTCGGCCGGGCGACCACCCAGCAGACGCCGAGCACGAGCAGGCCGCCCAGACCCGCTGCACGGAGCCGGGCCGAGGAGGTCAACCGGCTCCGCCAGACGAACGCGGCGGCGAGGCCGAGCAGGAGCGAGTCGAGCCGGGCGTCGGTCCGCTCGTAGAGCGCCGGGAGCGACGCGCCCTGCCGCAGCAGCCAGAGCCGCCAGAGCGCAACTGCCGCAGCACCGACCACGCACCAGGCCACCAGACGGTCGGGGCGGCCGAGGCGCTTGCGCAGGGCCCACACCCCCACCGCCAGGAGGACGTAGAACTGGCCTTCGAGCGCGAGCGACCACAGGTGGACCAGCGCGAAGGGCGGCTGGTGGCCGAACGTGAGCTGCCAGTTGGCCGTAAAGGTCAACGACAGCAGGCTCTGCAACCCCTGTTCCCGCAGCGCGGTGCCCACGAACAGCACGGCGACGAGCCCCTCCACCACCAGGAACACGACGAGCGGCGGGTACAGGCGGCGCGCCCGCCGACGGGCAAAGTCCTTCCCGTCCAGCGTCCCCGACGCGTCCACCTCGCGCAGCAGCACCAGGCCGATCAGGAACCCCGAGAGGGCCAGGAACACGTCGACGCCCAAGAACCCGCCCGGGAGGCTGAACCGGTCCCGGCCGCCGTCGAGGAAGACGACGTGGGTGGCCAGCACCGCGAGGATCGACAGACCGCGGAGCCCGTCGAGCGCCGGCACCGGACCGAGCTGTCGCGGCGGTCGGGCCTCGACCCCGCCCCGGCCGGTGGCCAGCAGCTCGGACGGTCGTTCGACCAGCCAGTAGGTCAGGGCGGCCAGCACGGTGCCCACCACCAGCACCACGGCCAGGACGGTCGGGAACGGCGCCACGAAGTCACGCAGGCCGCGGGCCCGGAACCACTCGTCCGTCACCCACTGGTGCCACAGGTACAGACCGTACGAACCAAGCGCTGCTCCGGTGACGGCGGTCCCGGCCCAGGCCGGCGGCGTCCACGCCGGGCCCGACCGTCGCGGCTGCCCGGCCAGGGCGGACGGCGCGACCACAGCGGCGGCGCACACCACGAACAGGAGGTGGCGGCCCACCGTCTGTGGCCCGTCGAACCCGGTGAACACCGGCGGGAGCCCCAGGGCCGTCGACGCCGTCCAGAGCGCAGCCGCACCGACGGCGTAGGTCCCCAGCCGGGCGGCGAGCGGCATCGCCCTGGCCCTGCCGCTCTGGATCCAGAGGGCCAGGCCGACACCGACCGCGAACTCGTCGAGGTGGTTGGGCAGCCAGGTCAGCAGCGCTCCACGGGTGTCGACCATGCCTGGGCGTCCAAGCTCGAACTGCGGCGTGACCGCGAGCACCCCGAGCCGCCAGACGAGCGCCACCAGCACCCAGACGGCAAGGCCGGCGGCGGTCCACCGCACGCGGGCGGCCCGGTCCGTGCCTCGTCGCTCGAAGACCGACCTCGACGCGCCGAACCACAGCGGCAGGAACGCATAGAACGCGATCTCGGTGGACAGCGTCCACGACTGGGTGATCGGCCCGATGGCCCACCGGGGCACGTAGACGTGCACCAGGAGGGCGTCGGCGGCCAGCTGCGCCGGCCCACGGCCACCGGCCCCCGACGCCACGACGACGAACACCAGCACGAACAGGTACACGGGGTAGATCCGCGACGCACGCCGACGCACGTAGTCCCCGAGCGCCGGGGCCGGCGCGTCGCCGAGGACGGACCGCACGAACGGTCGCGCCACCAGCAGCCCCGACAGCACGAAGAAGATGCTGACGCCCACGTCGAGGCGGGGCAGCAGGTCACGCAGCGGCGAGGACCAGCGGAGCGGGTTCACGACGCCGGTTGCGAAGGCCACGTGGGTGACGACGACCCCGACTGCGGCGAGCACCCGGGCGACGTCCAGACCGAACGCCCGGTACTGCGGTCCTGCGGGCTCCGGCACGGGCCGCAGCGTACCGATGCGGTGCCCCGACGGCGGGGAACACCACCACTAGATTCGGCCGGGAGTGAGCGACGAGACCATCGACGTCGAGCCCGTGGTCCGCCGTCGGCACCGCGAGCGGCTGGAGCGGCGCCGTCGCGTCCCCGACCTCGGCGTGGTGCTGCTGGTCCTGGTCTCGTACGTCCCGCTGCTCCTGACCCGGCCCGGTCGGGTCGGCGCCGACACCAAGTCCTACCTGTACCTGGACCCGGCCCGGCTGCTGTCGCGGGCGGCGTGGATGTGGGACCCGAACGTGGGCCTCGGCACCGTCACCCACCAGAACATCGGCTACCTCTGGCCGCTCGGTCCGTACTACTGGCTGATGGAGACGGTCGGGGTCCCCGACTGGGTGGCGCAGCGGATCTGGCTCGGCACGATCATCCTGGGCGCGGGTCTGGGCGTCCGGTTCATGCTGAAGGAACTGCGCTGGGTGGGAACCGGGGCCACCGTCGCGGCGTTCGCCTACGCGCTCAGCCCGTACCTGCTCGACTACGGCGCCCGCATCTCGGTGATCCTGCTCCCCTTTGCCGGACTCCCGTGGCTGGTCGGCCTCATGGCACGCGGGCTGCGCAGGGGGGACTGGCGCTCTGCCGCCTGGTTCGCGCTCGTCACGCTCACCGTCGGCGGGGTCAACGCGACCAGTCTGCTGCTCGTGATGGTGGCGCCCGTCGTGTGGGCCCTGTACGCCACGTTCGTGACCCGGGAGGTGACGTCGCGCCGACTGGTCGGCACGGCACTGCGCATGGGCTCGCTCACGCTCCTGACCTCGCTGTGGTGGATGGCGGGCCTGAGCATCCAAGGCCGGTACGGCATCCCGATCCTCCGCTACACCGAGACCTACCGGACCGTCGCCAACGCGTCGTCGGCCACCGAGGTCCTCCGGGGGCTGGGCTACTGGTTCTTCTACGGCCGCGACGCCCTCGGTGCGTGGATCGCCCCTGCCGTCACGATGACCCAGGCGGTGCCGGCGCTCGCCCTCTCGTTCGCCCTGCCCGGCCTGGCCGCCGTCGCAGCGCTGCTCACGCGGTGGACGCACCGGGGCTACTTCGCGCTGCTGGTCGGCATCGGGGTCGTGGTG
>CAJANQ010000244.1 GCA_903941145.1 uncultured Actinomycetes bacterium | reverse complement strand
GCCGCGGACGCGCTCGTCGTCGACGAACTCCTGGCCGTGTCGGAGGGCGAGCGTCCCGGCAGGCAGTGAGCACTAGTTCTGCAGAGCATCAAGAAACCTCACGATTCCTTCAGCACGCAACGACTCGCGTCGGTAGTCTGGGTCCACGAGGTCGGCAACGGGGCGGCGCCGGTGCGAGGAGCGCCGGTCCGTGTCGACCTCTGCGACTGAGGGAGGCCGCATGGCTGAGAGTGACAACACCAGCCCCGCCGACATTCCGTCGGAGGTGATCGACCTGACGGTCGTCGCCCCGCTGAGCTCGGTGGAGTTCCGCGCGGAGGTCGACCGGATGGTGGCGGAGGTCATTGCCGCCACCCGGCGTGTCGCCCCGCTGCTGAAGGACGCCACTGCGCTCCTGGCCCAGGTCGACCGGATGGTCATCGACTATGCCTGCAGTGGCGGCGACGGCGCTGTTGACGAGCGGTACTGGGCGGCGTCCCGCTCCACCGGCCATGACCAGCTGTTCGACGCCCTTCAGGCGCTCTCCGTGCTGTCCGACGCCTACGTCGTCACGAACGACCGTCACCCGGTCGCGGTGTCGGTCCCTGCGGGGTAGAGCGCGGCCGAGTGAACTTCTGGTGGCAACGCCCCTGAGGGGCTGACGCCGTTGGCGTTTGCTGTCACACTGCCACCGGTTGGTCGTGGTTGCAGGAGGCACAGTGGGCGTTCGTCAGGGTGGTCGCAAGGGAGCAGGTCCGTCGGTAGTTGCCGACGGACGCGGCATGACCCGGCGGGAGATGCTGGCCGGGCTGGGGCTCGGCGTCGGCGCCACCATCGTGCTGGGCGCCTGCACCGTCCCTTCACCTGGTGCCGCACCGCCCAAGCCGCCGCCTGGTGTGCCCGACCCGGCGCCGTTCGGAGAGGGCGTCATGGCCGGCGACCCGATGCCCGGTGCGTCCACTATCTGGACCCGGGTCACGCCGCCCCCGGGCGGGGGCGACGTCGGCGTGATCTGGGCCGTCGCCGAGGACGAGTCGTTCACGTCGATCCTCGCCGGAGGTGTCGCCGTCGCGTCCTCCGCAAACGATCACTGCGTCACTGTCCCCGTCAGCGGGCTGGGCAACGACAAGTGGTACTTCTACCGGTTCGAGACCTCGGAAGGATCTGGTGTCCCGGAGGCCGTGAGCCGCACCGGCCGGCTCCGGACCGCACCGGCCGCCGGGTCGTCCCCGGACCGCCTGCGCTTCGCATTCGCGTCGTGCCAGCAGATCAACGACTCGTGGTTCGTGGCCCACCAGGCCGCGGCGGCCGAGCCCGGCCTCGACTTCTTCATGCACCTCGGCGACTACGTCTACGTGTCCGACACGGGCACCACCTCGGTCGGCGACTACCGAGATACCTACCGGCGCTGGAGGGCCCAGCCGATGCTGCGCGAGCTCCAGGCGGCGGTGCCGATGGTGGCGATGTGGGACGACGGCGAGTTCTACAACGGGGTGGACCGGACCGGGGACCCGGCACGGCTCGCTGCGGCCAAGCAGGCCTTCTTCGACTACTTCCCCGTGACCGACCCGGGCGACTACCGGCTCTACCGGTCGCTGACCTGGGGCGACCTGGCCGACGTTCCCGTGATCGACGTCCGCGCCTACCGGGACCCTGCGGTCGACACGATCGACTACACGTCCGCGAACCAGGCGTACGACCCGTCGCGCAGCACCCTGGGCGCAGCGCAGTACGCGTGGCTGACCTCGGCGCTGGCCGCCTCGACCGCCCGCTGGCGGCTGGTGGGCTCGGCCTACAACGTCGGCCCCTGGAAGCTGGTCAACCTGGAGTTCCTCCGGGCCTTCCGGCCCGACCTCCCGCCGAACCCCGGGCTCTACACCCCGAACGAGGCGTGGGACGACTACCAGCGGGAGCGGCGAGACCTGCTGCAGTTCTTGGCCGACAACGGCGTGACCGACACGGCCTTCGTGAGCGGGCACACGCACACGTTCCTGACCACCGAGCTGCGGCCCGACACCGACGACCCGGGGTCGCCGACGGTGGCCTTCGACTTCTGCACGGGCTCGTTGACCGCCGACCCTGACGTCCGCACGTCCTACCTGCCCGACCTGCCGCTCGACGTCGCCGAAGGAGTCGTCCGGCTCGGCGAGCAGTTCGTGCTCAGCCAGAACGCCCCCTATCTCCGGTACATGAACCTGGTGGAGCAGGGCTACACGGTGGTCGACGTGACCCCCGAGGAGATGGTCGTCACGATGAAGATGATCGACACCT
>CAJANQ010000243.1 GCA_903941145.1 uncultured Actinomycetes bacterium | reverse complement strand
TGACGCCGACCGCCGCCGTTGCCCCCGCGGCCGCCGCCGGTGGAGCGGGTCGGGCGCTGGCGGGAGTTCGTCGACGCATCTCGGCGAGGGACGGACCGCGACGCGCCGCCCCCGACCGGTCGCGACGACGGACGGGACGACGGACGAGGGTTGCGGGCGGCCGGTGCAGCCGGGCGACGACCGGCCGGCGCCGCGGTGCGGCTCCGGCTGGTCGTGGTCCGGCTGCTCGCGGCCCGGCTGGTCGCGGCCCGGCCAGCAGTGGTCCGGCTCGTCGTGGAGGTCCGGGCCTGCGGGCGCTGACGGGCGGCCGGCGACGCCGGACGCTGCCGGGCCGAGCCCTGGCGCGAGGTGGAACGGGCGGCGCCCGAACGCGCGGCGGTCACCGGCCGGTACCTGCGGCGGCGGCCGGGGCGCCTGCGGCCGGGGCGGCCGGGACCGCCGGGACCGCCGGGCCGGGCTCGACGGGGACGATGGGACCCGGCTCGACCAGGCCGAGCTTTGCGGCGTCGGCCAGGACGACCTCGGGCGACTCGGCCTGGGCGACGTCGGCCCGGAGCTCACGGTTGGTGCTCTGCAGGTCGGAGAGCTGCGTCTGGAGCGAGTCGAGCTTGCGCTGCCCCTCGATGCGCTGCGCCGAGATGGAGACGACGCCCATGAGGAGGACGAACACCAGGGCGGTGCCGGCGACCAGTGCCGTCTGGACCGGCGTCATCGACGAGAGGAGGCCCCGTCGCCGGGACCCGGACTCTCCCTTGCGGAAGAGCCGGGCCACCGGGCGGGACGACCGGCCGCGCGTCGCTGGGGAGACACGGGCCGGGCGAGCGGTGGTCCGAGAGGTGGTCGTCCGGGACGTGGTGGTGCGGGACGGGGCGGAACGGGTGGTGGTGCGGGCACGCGCCGGCCTGCCCGTGCCGCGACGGGTCGCAGTGCGGGACCGGGGCTCCTCGTGGAGCGGAAGCTGGCGCGCTGCGGTCACGACGCCTGGCCGCCCAGACGCTCGGCCGCACGGAGGCGGGCGCTGCGGGCACGGGGGTTGTCCTCGACCTCGTCGGCGTCGGGCGTCCAGCCGCCACGCTTCAGGAGCTTCACCGTGGGCTCGGCGCCGCAGGCGCACGGCAGGCCCGACGGGCAGACGCAACCGCCGGTCTCGGCCTGGCGCAGCGCACCCTTCAGGGCCCGGTCCTCGAGCGAGTGGTAGGAGATGACGGCCAGACGGCCGCCGGGGGCCAGCGCAGCAAGCGCACCGTCGAGGGCGTCGGTGAGCTGCTCGAGCTCACGGTTCACCTCGATGCGGATGGCCTGGAAGGTGCGCTTGGCCGGGTGGCCGCCGGTGCGACGGGCTGCGGCCGGCACCGCCTCCTTGACGACCTCGGCGAGCTGGGCCGTGTCCGCGATCGGGCGGGCGTCGACGATGGCGCGGCCGATGCGGCGGGCGTGGCGCTCCTCGCCGTAGGTCTCGATGACCCGGACGAGCTGCGGGTACGGGTACTCGTTGACGACGTCGAGGGCGGAGGTCGCCTGGCGGCGGTCCATCCGCATGTCGAGCGGGCCGGCGGCGCGGTAGGAGAACCCCCGCTCCGCGTCGTCGAGCTGGGGCGACGAGACACCAAGGTCCATCAGCACGGCACTTGCTCCTTCCGTGGTGCGCTCCATCACGAGGCGCTCCAGCTGGTCGAATCCGGTACGAACGATCTCGACGCGCCCGCCGTGGGGTGCCAGGCGGACTGCAGCGGCCTCGCACGCCGCGGCGTCCCGGTCGAGCCCGAGGAGGCGGAGCCCGGGGTGGGCGTCGAGGATGGCGAGCGCGTGGCCGCCGCCGCCGAGCGTGGCGTCGACGTAGAGGCCGTCAGGGACGTCGCGGAAGAGGTCGACGATCCGGTCCCGGAGGACGGGGACGTGGCGGAAGTCGGGTCCGTCGGACGGGGTGCGCTCATCGGACACTGGCCCCCCTGTCGGCACCAGCGGCGGCGCCGGTCGCCTGCCGGCACAGAACGGCCCCCCGGCCGCGCGATGTCCGCCGGGATGTCTCCCCGGACGGCGCGGACGGACGCGGGCGGACTGCGTAGCCGGTCCTCGCGTCGGCCGAGGGACTGCACTGTGCCGGCACGGCCGGACGGGCAGCGGGGTTCGAGGTGGTCCCCGGGTGGAGGTGAGCTGCGCTGGTCACAGCCACTCCAGGGACGCGATCTTGTCGACGAGCGGGGCGTCGTCCACGCCCGTCTCGATGGCCGCCCAGGCGGCACGGTCGTAGACGCCGGCGTGGGTGCCGGAGCCGACCACGGTGACCTCGCGGGCCAGGTTCGGCTCGATGGCCTCGCGGAGCTTGGCGCCCAGGTTGATGCGGTACTGGGCGTCCGGGGTGAAGGGGCTCGTCAGCGCCAGGATGCGCTGGAGGTCCCGCTGCGTGAACCGGCCGCTGTCGGCCATGCGGCGACGCTCACGCTCCCACTCCCCCTGCGGGTAGAGCCCGACGTAGCCGGCGCGGATGGTGGCGTACCCGCCGTTGGCGAACGCAGCCCGGTAGGCGGCAGGCAGCACGAGACGACCCTTGTCGTCGATGTTGTGCTCGAACTGGTCGTAGAACTCCACGCCGTTCGTCCGTCCTTAGAAGAGAGCTGCGTCGGTGCTGCTGGGTCCGTTTCGGGAGGGGAAGCAGTGGCCCCGTTGCCACCCCTTTCCCCCCACGGAGCCCCACCGTATTCCACCTTCCTCCACCTTGCAACACTTACAGCGATGAAATTCGCGCACAGAGCGCGAATGGACGGACGTACAGCCCGAATCTGGGGCAACGAGGACCGCAGCGGCCGTGGATCCCCCAAGTTCGGGGTGGGCGCTCCCCCACCGCCCTCCACCGGCAGTCCGTCGAGCGGGCCGACGGTTGCCGCACCGGGCAGGGACGCCGCGGCCTGGTCAGGCCGGGGCGGGGCCGGCCCCGGGTCCCGTCAGACGCCGGCGAGCACGGCGAGGAACGCCGTGAGGAGGCCGTCGGCCTCGTCACCGACGCCAGGGGACGCGCCGACCAGGAGCGCGTCGCGCAGGTCCTTGACCAGCGCGGCTCCAACCACCTCGGGGTCGAGCGCGGCGACCAGCGTGTCGTGGTCCCAGCGCCGCGGCACCAGGCACTGGAGCACGGCACCGTGGCGGGTGCGGCGCTGGGAGAACCCCACGGTCTTCCACCAGATGCCGTCGTCCGCCGCCACCTCGACCTCGCCAGGGCCGATGCCGGCGAAGCACACCACCCGGCCGAGTTCGCGGTCGTTCGCCGGACGGCCGCGCGAGTCCTGGTCGGTGCGCACCAGCTCCGGGTCGGCACCTTCGACAACGAGCGCGTCGACCCACCACCGGCCCGCCCGTCGGGCCGCCAGGGTGGCGTCGTCGTTCCAGACGGAGTCACCGGCCGGCACGACCACGTCGACCCACAGCTGTGCACCGGGTGACAGCGGGACCAGTCCCCCGCCCGACCGGCGACGCACGACCGCCGGACCGGCGCCGGTCTCCGCAGCACCACGGACCTCGGGCCGCAGGAGCTCGGGGGACTGGGTGCTGCCGAGCACCAGTGCCGGCGCCTCGACCTCGTTGACCACGACCTTCCGGACCGTCGGTGCGGCGACCGACGCGGCCGAGGCCGCGTGCAGCTCGGCCGCGCTCCCCCGCCGCACCTCGACGGCCCACGCCCCACCGGGCGCGTCGACGCCCGACGGCAGGTCGGGAGGGACGGGTCTGCTCACCCCACGATCCTGCCGCCTGCGACGTCACCGCAGGGGCATACGCTCAAGGTCCTATGTTCGGTGCAGCACCACGCAGGGCGGCGCGGGTAGTGGTCCTCGACCCAGAGGACCGGATCCTGCTGATCAACGGCCGCGACCCGGCAGGGCGCACGCCCGGCCGCTGGTGGGAGATCCCGGGCGGCGGCATCGACTTCAACGAGGAGACTGGCGCCGCAGCGCTGCGAGAGCTCCGGGAGGAGACTGGACTGGCCGGCGTCGCCATGGGCCCGGCCGTCTGGACGCAGTACGTCGAGTACACGTTCGGCCCCTTCCACTTCCAGCAGGACGAGTGGATCCACGTGGCCTGGTGGGACGGCGAGACCCGCACGCAGACCGGCCTCGAGCCGCTCGAGGCCGCTGCGTTCGGCGAGGTCCGCTGGTGGTCGCTCGACGAGGCCCTCTCCACCCGCCCCCGCACCATCCCCTACCGGATGATGGAGGTCCTCGAGGACCTGGTGCGCAACCACGAGGCCATCCGCAACGGCGAACCGTTCGAGCAGGTCGACATCACGCCGGTCGACGACCACGTCGCCGACTGGCAGGCCCAGCGCTAGCCGGCCGAGCCGCGCCAGGTGTCGGTGGTGAACCGCTCCACCACCGACAGGTCGACCTGCGCACCCGTGCCCGGCCCCTCCGGCACGACCAGCAGACCGTCGGCGTCGCAGACCACCGGCCCGCAGACGTCGACCGCGACGTAGTTGGCCGACGGGCCCAGGTCGGTCGGCAGCGCCACGGCCAGGGCTGCGGCGGCCGACGCCACGGCAGCCGCGCCGGCCCGGTGCACGCCCAGCTCGACCATTCCGCCGACAAAGCACTCGGTGTCGGCCTGCGCGCAGCGGCGGACCGCCTCGGCCGCGGCCCACAGCCCCCCGAGACGTGCCGGCTTGACCGAGAGCACGTCGGCCGACCGGGCGGCGAGTGCCGCGTCGACGTCGGCCAGGGAGCCGAGCGGCTCGTCGAGCGCGACCGGGGTGAGTGCGCCGAGCTGCCAGTCGGCCAGCTCCTCCCACCCGGTCGAGGGGTCGAACGGCTGCTCCACGTAGACCAGGCCCAGTCCGTCGAAGACCGCAGCGAGCGACTGCCCGAGCGTCCCGTTGGCGTCGACCGCGACCGAACCGACGGCGTCGACCACCGACGCCGCCACGTCGGGCGGTGTGGCTCCGTCGACCTTGAGCTTCACGACCGCGGCGCCGGCGTCCTCGGCAGCAACCGCTGCGGCCACCCGGCCAGCGGCGCTGGCGCGAGGGTCGCCGACCACCGCGGTGCGGGCGAGCGGCGAGCCGTCCCCGCCGAAGAACTCGACCATGGACCGGCTCTCGGCGCGCAGCGCGGCGTCGAGCGCTGCGTCGGCCAGGGCTCCGAGCGCGGCGACCGGCACGTCGACCACCTGGTCGGCACGCGTGCCGGTCCACGTCCCGGCCGGACCGGGCTGCACCGCACCTTGGAGCAGCGACGGCGCCAGGCCGACGAGTGCGTGCCACGCCGGGCCGGTGCCGCCGGTGACGTACCCCTCGAGGGTCGGGCACTCGCCCCAGCCGACCACGCCGTCGGGCCGGGTCCAGCAGACCAGGACCACGTCGCGCACGGCGGTCGACCCGCCGGCCCAGACATGGGGGCGCAGCAGCGGGACGGCCACGCGGACGAGCTGCAGCGACGCCGGTGCGCCCAGGTCCAGCTCGGGCTGGGCCGGAGCGGTGCTCACGTCGTGCGGGCGGCCTCGGGCCAGGCCTTGCACCACTGCAGGTAGGTGACCACGTCGTGCGCCTCGGGCGGGGCGGTGCCGTCACCGCCGTAGGCGGTGACCATGCGGAACTGCAGGTAGTCCGGGTGCGGCACCGGCAGGAACGGCGCCCGGCGCCACCAGCCCGACGGCGCCAGGTAGAGCGCCTGGCGCAGGGCGGTGCCCCACAGCGACGGGTGCGGCAGGACGGCACGGGCCAGGACACCGGCGTGGTGCGGGTGGCGCGTCTCGGTCACGGCCTGAACCTATCCCGGTCCGTCACCCGGCCGTGCCGGAGCCGGCGAGGGCCCGCCGGGCCACGGCGGCGGCACCGACCAGCGGTCCGTCGGCGCCGAGGCCGCCCGGCACGATCGTGGCGCCACGGGCGAACTCGATCTGGGTGCAGCGGTCGAGCTCGGCCTGGGCGGCGTCGAAGAACACGTCGCCGTACCCGAGCGCCACGGAGCCCGCCACGACCGCGAGCCGCAGGTCCAGGAGGGACACGACCGAGGCCACGGCCCGACCGACGAGCCGGCCGGTGCGCACGCGCACCTCGTGCGACGCCTCAGCCGCGGGTCGGCCGGTGAGGCGCGCGATGGCGGTGCCCGAGCACTCGGCCTCGAGACAGCCGCGGGTCCCGCACGGGCAGACGTGGCCGAGCGGGTCCACCACCACGTGCCCGATGTGGCCGGCGTTGGAGCCCGCACCGTCGAGCAGCCGCCCGTCGAGCACGATGCCGCCGCCGACGCCCGTCGACACGACCATTGCCAGGTAGTTGTCGCAGCCCTGCGCGGCGCCGGCCCAGCCTTCGCCGAGGGCGAGCGCCTTAGCGTCGTTGTCGACCCAGGTGGGCAGGCCGGTGTGGGCCGACAGCCGGTCCCGCAGCGGGAAGCCGCGCCATGCCGGGATGTTGAGCGGGGACACGGTGGCGCCGCCCGGGGTCATCGGTCCGCCGCAGCCGACGCCGAGCGCCACGGGGGCTGCACCGGTGGCGGACAGCACCTCGTCAAGCAGTCCGGCGACGACGTCGAACAGCGCCTCGGGGTCGGTGCCACGTCCGGTCTCGGCCGTGGGGCGCTGTGCCGCGCCGCGGACGTCGGCAGCAGTTCCGACGACGGCAGCAGCCAGCTTCGTTCCGCCGACGTCGAGCGCCAGCAGGTCGGTGGGCGGGACGGTCAGTCCTCGTCCTCGTCGCGGCGCATGCGCTCACGGGCACGCTCGCCGGCGTCGTGCAGGTACGAGCGGAAGCCGCTCCCCTTGAACGCCTCGGACGCGTCGTTCATACCGACCTTGCCGACCTTGCGCACGTTGCGCTCGATGAACACCGCCGCGGCGACCATTGCGAGGAACCCGACGAAGGCGAGCAGGTAGTTGACCGACAGCAGCAGGACCGAGGCCACCAGGGCGGCGACGAACGCGACGACCCACCACTTCAGCTGGCGGAGGGAGTCGGTGTAGACGGTGGTCGAGCTGACCTGGCGGGCCAGGTCTGGGTCGCTGGCGCGAAGATTCGCCTCGATCTCGCTCAGAATGCGCTGCTCGTCCTCAGACAGCGGCATGGGCCCTACCCCCTGACTGCCCCGGCTCCGGTTCCTTCGCCATGGTGGCACAGGCTACCCGTGGTTGCCACGGGTCTGCCCGTCAGCCTGGTCAGGTTCCTGTCCTGGCCCCTGTCCCGGCCCCCAAGGACTGTCGCCCGGGCGGTCGGCACGGCCCGCCAGGGTGGCCGGGCCCACGGACCGGCTGCCGAACCGCTCCCGGATGGCGTCCACGGCGTCGTAGGCGGCGTCCCAGTCGGCGGCGGG
>CAJANQ010000242.1 GCA_903941145.1 uncultured Actinomycetes bacterium | reverse complement strand
GGTACTGCTCGACGTGCTCGGCGATGGGCTCCCACGGGGACGGTTCGTACTCAGCCATGACGGCGCTCCTTGTTCGGCGGACGACGCAGGCTACGACGCCCGACCGGGTCAGTCGCGCTCCGGCGGACCGATCCGCAGGTACGGGTCGCCGTCGGGCGCCTCGACCTCGGCCACCAGGTCGTCCACGTCGTCGAACTCGAGGCGCAGCGCACGGGACATGACGGCGTGCTGCAGGTACATCGTGAGGATGTAGGTCAGCTCCAGGACCTGCTCGTCAGAGAGGTGCTCCTTGAGCGTGTCCACCACGCCGTCGGCCATGCGGCCGTGCTCCAGGACGAGACCGTCGGTGAACGCGAGCACTGCCCGCTCGGGCGGCGAGTAGCAGTCCGCCGACGACCAGTGGCCGATCGCAGCGATCTTCTCCTCGGGCACGCCGTCAGTGCGCGCTGCCTTGCAGTGCTGGCTGAAGACGAACCGGCTCTGGGTGGTCCACCCCAGCCGCAGCTGGCCGAGTTCGCGGAGCTGCGGGTCCAGGGCGCGGTTCGGCGACCGGTACAGCATGAGGCCGTCGGTGGCGTGGCGGAACACGTCGGGCACCAGCGCCATCACGGTCCACCACGTGCCCGGCGTGCCGGTGGCGGTGCCGGGCTCGGCGACGGGGTCGACCCCCTCCCCGAAGATCAGGTCGTACCAGCCCTGGGCCACGTCGGGCGCCTCGGACCGTGGGACTTCTCGCAGACGCGGCATGTCGTTCCCCCTGTGTGCCCTCGACCCTACGGCCGCAGCTCAGACCTGGACGAGCACCAGCGTGGTGCCGGACGGACCGCTCTCGGTGCGGTCCCGGTCGAGGCGGTACCCGAGCGGGTGGTCCCACTCCCCAAGGTCGTCCGGGCCGGCGCCCGGGTGCGCCAGCAGCCACCGCACCAGTGCGCCCTTGAGCAGCTTGTTCCAGTGGGCGACGGCGACGAGCGAGCCGTCGGCCTTCCGCTCCAGGAACTTCACGCGGTACTGGGCGAACCCGGCGGGCGGCCGCCAGACGGCGTCGTGCTCGTTGGGCAGCAGGTTCCAGACCGTCGCCGCGCCCCGGCCGGACCCGGCGCGCGCTCGGAGCGCCTCGGTGCAGGCCGGCGACCAGAGGGACTGCAGCTTCCCCGGCCCGGGCAGCGTCGCCCCCATCTTGAGCTTGTAGTCCGGGACCGGGTCCGAGGGCGCGACCAGGCCCCAGAGACCGGACACGACGAGCACGCTGCGCTCCAGCCGCTTCCGGTCGACGGCCCGCAGCGACCCCACGTCGAGCGCGTCGTAGAGCACGCCCGTGTAGCGCTCGATGGCCGGCAAGGTCGGCGCGGTCCGCACCGAGGCGTTCGCGGCTGTGGCTGCGGCGAGCGCGTCGCCCTTCACCCCCAGCAGCTTCTGACGACGGACCGCCGACCACCGCGCCGTCTTCACCAGCGCGTCGAGCACCTTCTCCCGCAGCGCGTCCAGGTCGACCGCCATGGTGCCGGGGGCCCAGGGCGCGCCGGTGCCGCCGGCGGCCTTGCCCTCCGAGGGCGGCAGGAGGATCAGCGGGTCGGCCATGTCAGCCGGCGGGCTGGACCGCTTCCATCGAGTCGTCGGCCACCTTCACGCCCGAGGTGTCGACGACCTCGAAGTCCGACGCAGAGATGTTCTGGAGCGTCGCCAGGTCGGCGTTGTCCCAGCGGGCGTCGGGGACGCCGCGGAGCGCCATGTTCCCGCCACTCGTGTCGGACAGGACCATCCCGTAGATCTGCAGGCTCTCGGCGATCACCTTGGCCTGCGGCCCGAGCTTGGACAGGTCGGTGCCCTGCTTGAGCCGCAGCCACGCACCCTGCGGCATTGCCGTCGGCGAGGCGTCCCTCCCGTCGGTACCGCGGGCCGGCCACACGTGCTGGAGCGACCGCGACACCGGGCTGGTGAACAGCACGGCGTGGGGCACCGCGCCGGCGGCCACCTCGTCGACAGTGACCGAGCCGGGCAGGAGCGGCAGGCCCGACGCGGTCGTCGACCCGGTCGGGTAGGTGAGCGACTCCAGGTCCCACACCGCGCCGGACCCGGCCTCCCAGCGGCCGAACCAGTTGCGCACGTTGATGAGCTCCCACATGGTCCCGGCGTCCAGGTCCACCGCGACGTAGTGCTGGTCGTACGCGTAGCGCGGCATGGTCTCGATGTAGGCAGGGTCCGCCATCGGGATCGGGTCCTTCGGCGACGTCTGCGGAAACATCGTGTAGTTCACGGAGACGACCGGGGTGGCGGCGTCGACAGGGTTGAACGGCACGCCGTTCACGTACCCACCGTTGACCTCGCCACCAAAGCCCGCCGTCAGGGGAAGGTCCTTCTGCGACGCGACCCAGCCGGCGCTCTGCGGCGCCACCGGCAGGTCGGCGACCGGCCGGTAGAAGAACGCCTGGTCGGGCAGCAGCTGCGGCAGCGCCGGGAACTCGGGCACGAAGAACTTGGGCGGCAGGTTGATGACGGCCAGCACGCCGAACACCGCAGCTGCAGCGGCCAACGCGACAGCCGCAGTCGGGCGTCCTCTGCGGCCGGTCCGACGGCTACGTCGTGCCCGCACGACCAGCGCGATGCCCATGCCGGCCAGACAGACGAACAGCAGCAGGCCGAAGACCACCGGCGCCAGCTGCTGCGACCCGGGCAGGACCACGTCCGGGCCCTTGACCGGGCCGAGCCCGCCCACCGGGGCACCAGTTCCGTTCTGCTGCGACAGGGCCGACGACATCGGCAGGAACGTAGTCGCAGCGCGGCCTGCCGCACGGCGGCCCGACGGCCGCCCGGAGGCGGGAGCCCGTCCCGCGCCGTCCTCACTGAGCGACATCAGCCCCCACCCAGCGTGACGGGGATGGAACTCCACGACAGAACGGCGCCACGAGCTGTGCCCCCTGACACAGGGGGCTCCACCCGCCTTGGGCACAACTGCTCGGGGGGTAGCCCCCTTCCGGGAATGAGGATTCTTCGGTTCACTCTGCGTGACGTCCGGTGAGGACTGCAGTTCCTAACCTCCACCCCCCCCACCACTGCAGAGATACCAATGACGACCAACCCCACACCGACCACCCGTCGACCTGGCAGCTTGCGCAAGGTCCTGGCCGCCCTGCTCGCCACCGTCGCGACCTCGGCCACGCTCATCCCGATCATGGCCACCCCGGCGGCTGCCGCGGCGACGACCATGACGTTCCGGAGCTGCTCGTCCATGACCGTCGGTTCGACGCTCACCTGCACGGTCCGGATCACTGACTCTGCCGACAAGAGCGACCCGCAGGGCACTGTCACGTTCTCCCTCTCGAACCTGGCCAACTCCGAGATCCGCAGCACCAGCGCGACCTGCACCCTGGCCGGACAGAGCGGCGGCAGCCGGAGCGACTGCAGCGTCGTGCTCTCCGCGTGGTCCACCGGTTCGCTGACGGTCTCGGCCTCCTACTCCTCGTCCAACACCTCCAACTGGTCCAACTCCTCCAGGAGCACGACGGTGACCGTCGGCGCAGGGTCCAGCTTCCGGACCGCCTTCGGGCTCAAGGCGCTGCGTGATCAGGCCATCAGCTCGACGGCGGCGTCGGCCGGCAGCTCGTCGTCGGCCGTGACGTTCGACGTGTACGGCTTCAACTGCGACTCTGACGAGCGCGGCTACGAGCTGGTGACCGGCGCGGCGTCGGGCACCCCGTCGAACCCGACCTCGGTCGAAACGCCGACGGTCCTCGGACCGTTCTCCGTCTCGAGCGGGAGGTTCACCTTCTCGGTCACCATCCCGACCAACCACCCGAAGGGTGTGTTCCGCGGCGCCTTCGTGTGCGCCTCGTCGAAGCCGACCAGGGGCAGCTCGTCGAGCATCTCGGCCACCGGCCCGGTGCTGCAGATGACGATCTCCGGCACCTCCGGCAGCGACTTCAGCGCCTTCTCCCGCAGCGCGGACGACGGCAGGGTCGTGCTCGGCTCCGCAACCATCGACGACCCCGCTGACGACACCGACGGCCGGAAGATCGAGCTGTCGGTCAACCAGGACGACCTGAACCCGGTCGACAAGGTCAACATCGTGAAGGAGGGCGCCGACCTGCTCAAGGCCCGTGTCGACGCACTCGTCCCGGCCTCCTCGGTCGTGTCCCGCATCGGCTACACGCTCGTCGAGGACGGCGTCGACCGCGCCACCCTCGAGAAGTGGACCCCCGAGGTGGCTGCCGGCCGCGCCGACCCAGGTGCCGTGTCGAACGCGCTGGCGGTGCTGCCCGCCGCCGCCCCGCTCATGACGGCCCCGGCCGCCGAGTTCGTGACTGCCGTCTACACCCGGGCCCTTGGCCGGACGCCCTCGGCCGACGAGCTTGCCGCCGTGGTCGTCGAGCTGAACGCCGGCCGGGTCACCCGGGCCGGCCTGGTCGCCGCCGCCACCTCGTCGCAGGACTCCGTCACCCGCTGGCGCTACCGCTCCTACGTCGCAGCAGCCTTCCAGGCCCTGACCGCCAAGATCCCCACTGACGGCCAGCTCGGCCAGTTCGTCGGCGAGCTCGAGGCCGGCGGCTACAAGGTCAACACCGTCGAGGGGATCGCACTCCTTGGTGCCTCTGCCGCCGACTGGAACTCTGCCGCTCCTGCGGGCCGCACGCCGGCCTCGGCCGTCTTCACGGTGCCCGGGACCGCTTCGGCCCCCGCCGCCGGCCGGCCCCCGGTCGCTGCCCCTCGGCCCGCCGCAGGCACCCCGGCCGCCCCCAAGGCAGCAGCCAAGCGCCGGGCCACGGCCAGCAAGTCCCGCACGGCCGCAGTCCGCAAGGCCGCTGCGAAGAAGGCAGCGATGCGCAAGGCCGCAGTCCGCAAGGCCGCTGCGAAGAAGGCAGCAGCCCGCAAGGCCGCAGCGAAGAAGGCAGCAGCCCGCAAGGCCGCCGAACGGCGAGCCGCAGCAGCCCGCCGATAGTCCGGCGGACCAGTTCCCAGCGTCACGGTGCCGCCGTCCCGGGGGGGGTCCGGCGGCACCGTCGCGTTCGGGGGGGGTCCAACAGGCAGTCGTTCGCGCCGGCTGCCCGATTGGGCCGGACAGCCCATCACCTCATGGGGTTCGACCCATGTCCTTCTCGCCGGCCGCATGGTGAAGTCTTTTCGTCCGACACATGTCGGGTGTGATGACAAGGAACCGTCGAATGAGCCATCGACCCGCACACAGCACTCGGCGATCTGCATGGACCGCCGCGGTGGCCATGGCCGTCACCGTCTGGGCCGTCTCGAGCCAGCTGATGCCCGGGACGGTTGGTGCGGCGCCCGCGGCCGACCGCAAGATCACCATCTGCCACGTCCCCCCGGGCAACCCAGAGAACGCCCGCTCGATCGAGGTCGACGCCAACGGCTGGAACGGCCACGACAACCACGACCCAGGCGCCGACCACGACCGCTGCCCCCACGACGACGGTCAGAGCCCACGACGACGACCATGAGAGCGACGACCACGACGACGAGGACCACGAGAGCGACGACCACGACGACGACTCCGACGACCACGAGAGCGACGACGACTCTGACGACACCTGCGCGTCCAGCGGCTCCGGCGACAAGGAGAAGTCCAGCGACAAGAAGTCTGATGACCACGACGACTCCGACGACGACCACGACGACG
>CAJANQ010000241.1 GCA_903941145.1 uncultured Actinomycetes bacterium | reverse complement strand
TGACCCATCGTCCCCACGTTCACGTGAGGCTTGTTCCGCTCGAACTTCTCCTTGGCCATGACGGCCCTCCCAATCAGGTTGTGCCCGTTACAGGGCTGGTTGTGTGCCCCGGACGGGACGTGAGTAGTGGCGGTCAGACTCGAACTGACGACCCCTCGATTATGAGCCGAGTGCTCTCACCAACTGAGCTACGCCACCATGCAGCGGGCCCGCCGGGCCGGGCTGGTGGACAGCCCGACGCCGACGGATCCGACGCGAGCCCCCTGTCAGAATCGAACTGACGACCTTTTCCTTACCATGGAAACGCTCTGCCGACTGAGCTAAGGGGGCAGGGCCGCTGGCAGTACCGGCGGACCGGATGGGGACACTAGCGGAGCCGTTTCGGGCCCTCCAACCACGGAACGTCCCGCGTCGGCCAGGGCCGTGACCGGTAGCGTCGTCGACGTGCATGTGCGGTCGGCCACGGTCGAGGACGCCCCGGCGGTCCTCGAGATCTACAACCACGAGGTCCTGACCTCGACCGTCACGTTCGACCTCGTGCCGAGGACGCTCGCCGAGCAGGAGTCGTGGATCACCGACCGCAGCGGCGCCCACGTGGTGCTCGTCGTCGAGGACGACGGCGAGGTCGTCGGGTTCGGGGCCCTGTCGCAGTACCGGGAGCGGGCCGGCTACGCCACCACCGTCGAGGACTCGGTGTACGTCCACGAGGACCACCGGGGCAAGGGAGTCGGACGCCTGCTCCTGGCCGAGCTCGTCGAGCGGGCCACCGCGCACGGCTTCCACGCGCTCATGGCCAAGGTCGTGGGCGACCACCAGGCGTCGATCAACCTGCACGCCGCGGCGGGGTTCGACGTCGTGGGCCACGAGCGGGAGGTCGGCCGAAAGTTCGGCCGCTGGCTCGACGTCGTCCTGCTCGAACGCCTGCTCTGAGGGCACCGGACGTGGTCGGGGCCCACAACGACGAACTCGTGAGGTCGTGGTCCAGATGGGACCAGAACCTCACGAGTTCGCAGTGTGATGGTGGGCCGGGAAGGATTCGAACCTTCGAAGGCAATGCCGGCAGGTTTACAGCCTGCTCCCTTTGTCCGCTCGGGCACCGACCCCTAGAGCGGGTCACGATAGCGTCGGTGGCCGCACCGCGAGAATCCGGACCGCCGGACCGAGCCGAGGAGCCCCAATGCCCAGCTTCGACATCACCTCCGAGGTCGACATGCAGGAGATCCGCAACGCCGTCGACCAGGCGTCGCGCGAGGTCGTCAACCGCTTCGACTTCAAGAACACGAACTCGTCCGTCGAGCTCGGTGAGAACGAGATCACGCTGCGCTCGTCGACCGAGGACCGCCTGGCCGCGCTGCGCCAGGTGCTCGAGGAGAAGCTCGTGAAGCGGCAGGTGTCGCTCAAGGCAGTCAGCTACGAGAAGGTCGAGGAGGCCTCCGGCGGCGCAGCCCGGCAGGTGGTCAAGCTCGTGGCCGGCATCTCGTCGGAGAAGGCCAAGCAGATCAACAAGTTCATCAAGGAGCAGGGGCCGAAGGGCATCCAGTCCCAGACGATGGGCGAGCAGGTCCGGGTCACGGCGAAGAAGCGTGACGACCTGCAGGCCGTCATCACCGTCTGCAAGGAGCACGACTTCGAGATCCCGCTCCAGTTCGGCAACTTCCGCGACTGACGCGGACAGCCCGGAGCCGGTCAGGCCCAGTCGCCGCCGCGCAGGCGGGCGATCCGCTCCGCCGTCGGCGGGTGCGTCGAGAACAGGCTCGCCAGCTGCTGGCCCCGGAGCGGGTTGACGATGTAGGCCGACGCCTCGGCCGGGTTCACGCGGGACCGGACCGTCTGCGACCCGACCTCCAGGCGCTCGAGGGCGCTCGCCAGCGGTTCGCCGGTGCCGAGCAGCCGGGCTGCCGCGGCGTCGGCCTCGAACTCACGGCTCCGGCTGATGGCGGCCTGGATGAGCCCGGCGGCCAGCGGGGCCAGCATGAGCATCAGGAACGCGGCCATCGGGTTGTCACGGTCGTCGGAGCGGCCACCGCCGAAGATCATCGCAAAGCGCGCCATCGACGCGATGAAGGTGATGCCCATCGCGACCGCTGCGGCCACGGACGAGATCAGGATGTCGCGGTGCCACACGTGGGACATCTCGTGGGCCAGGACGCCCTGGATCTGTGACCAGTCCATCGAGTGGAGCAGACCCTCGGTCACGCACACCGCGGCGTGCGAGGGGCTGCGCCCGGTGGCGAACGCGTTGGGCTGAGCCTCGGGGGACACGTAGAGGCGGGGCATCGGCAGGTCGGCACGTCCGGCGAGCTCGCGGACGATGGCGTGGTACTGCGGCATCTGCTCAGCGGTCACCTCGACCGCCCGGGCCGAGCGGATGGCCAGCTTGTCGGAGAACCAGTACGAGCCACCGCACATCGCCAGCCCGACCAGCAGGCCCAGCACGGCTCCGGTGGGCCCCCAGAGCGAGCCCACGAACACGCACAGGCCGCCGAGCCCGGCAAGCAGTGCTGCAGTCTTCAGGTTGTTGACCACTCCCTGGCCCCTCCCCCGCCCTAGGCGTAGTAGCCGGAGTGGATGTACACGCACGGCACACCCTCCCCGTGGAACATGCTCACGTTGCGCGGGTCGTCCTCGAAGGCGAGCCGCAGGTCGAACTGCTTGTGCCGCAGCTCGTGGACCGTGCGCTGCTTGAAGGTGCGGGCTGCGGCGTAGTCGCCGAAGTCGCGCATGATGAGCAGGTCCCAGCGCAGCTCGTAGCGGTCGAGCCAACCCAGCGTCTGGGGCTGCACGCGCATAGGTCGCGCGGTGAGCAGCACGATGCGGTGGTCGTCGCCGATCACGTCGAGCAGGCGGGCGACCTCGGAGATGAGCGGGTCCTCGCCGCACGCCTGGAAGAACGCCTCCCAGTCCCGGAAGGGGTGCTCCAGGTAGTGCTGGCGGCCGGCGGCGTCGGACAGCACGCCGTCCATGTCGAAGACCACGGCAGCGGCCGGCTCGACCGGCCCGTCGCCGCGCCATAGCCAGTTGTCGAAGTCGGGGTCCCAGGTCGGCACAGCCGCAGGCTAGCGGCGCGCCCTCAGTCCTCGTCGGCGGCCGCCGACTCCGCACGCTCACGGATGGCCTCGACCACCGAACCGTCGGCCAGCGTGGTGGTGTCGCCGAGCTCGCGGCCCTCGACGACGTCACGCAGCAGGCGGCGCATGATCTTGCCCGAACGGGTCTTGGGCAGGTCCGGCACGATGATCACGGCGCGGGGCCGGGCGATGGCGCCCAGCTTGTGCGACACGTGCTGACGGATCTCCTCACGGAGCTCGTCGGACGCCTCGTTGCCGCCCCGCAGGATCACGTAGCCCACGATCGCCTGGCCGGTGGTGTCGTCGGTCGCACCGACCACGGCCGCCTCGGCCACCGACGGGTGGTCCACCAGTGCGGACTCCACCTCGGCCGTCGAGATGCGGTGGCCGGAGATGTTCATGACGTCGTCGACGCGGCCCAGCAGCCAGAGGTAGCCGTCCTCGTCGATCTTGGCGCCGTCACCTGCGAAGTACCGGCCCTCGTACTCGGACCAGTACGTCTCCATGTAGCGCTCCGGGTCGCCCCAGATGCCACGCAGCATCGACGGCCACGGCTGGGTCAGCGTCAGGTAGCCGCCGCCGTGGGTGACCGGGTCGCCGTGGTCGTCCACGACCTCGACGCCCACACCGGGGATGGCGCGGCAGGCCGAGCCCGGCTTGGTCGACGTGATGCCCGGCAGGGGCGTGATCATGTGGCCGCCCGTCTCGGTCTGCCACCACGTGTCGACGATCGGGCAGCGGCCGCCGCCGATGTGCTCGTGGTACCACATCCATGCCTCGGGGTTGATGGGCTCCCCCACCGTGCCAAGGACCCGCAGCGTCGAGAGGTCGTGCCCCTCCGCCTCCTGCGCACCCCACTTCATGAAGGTCCGGATGGCGGTCGGGGCCGTGTAGAGCTGCGTCACGCCGTAGCGCTCGACGATGTCCCAGAGCCGGTCCTTGGACCAGCCGGCGGGGTCGTCGCCGTCGCGCAGCTCCTCTCGAGGAGTGTCGGGGGTGCCTTCGTACATCACCGAGGTCGCACCGTTCGCGAGCGGGCCGTAGACGATGTAGGAGTGGCCGGTGACCCATCCGATGTCGGCGCCGCACCAGTAGACGTCGTGCTCGGGGTCGAGGTCGAAGACCACCTTGTGGGTCCACGCCACCTGGGTGAGGTAGCCGCCCGTGGTGTGCATGATGCCCTTGGGCTTGGCGGTCGTGCCCGAGGTGTAGAGCAGGAACAGCAGGTGCTCGCTGTCGAGCGCCAGCGCCTCACGGTGGGGTGACGCCTCCTCGACCAGGTTGTGCCACCAGTGGTCGCGGCCGTCGACCATCTCGACGTCGGTGCCGCAACGGTCCACCACGACGACCGAGCGCACCGTCGGGCAGTCGCCGAGGGCCTCGTCGACGTTGACCTTGAGCGCAGAGGGCTTACCGCGCCGGTACCCGGCGTCGGCCGTGACGACGACCACGGCGCCGGCGTCGTTGATGCGGTCGACCAGCGAGTCGGGGCTGAACCCGCCGAAGACCACGGAGTGGGCGGCGCCGATGCGGGTGCACGCCAGCATCGCGACCACGGTCTCGGGGATCATCGGCATGTAGATGCAGACACGGTCGTCCGACGTCACTCCCAGGTCCGACAGCACGTTGGCGAACCGGCACACGTCGGCGAGCAGGTCGGCGTAGGTGATCGTGCGGGTGTCGCCCGGCTCGCCCTCCCAGTGGAAGGCCACCTTGTCGCCCTTGCCGGCCTCGACGTGGCGGTCGAGACAGTTGTAGGAGACGTTGAGCTTGCCGCCGACGAACCACTTGGCGAACGGAAGCTCCCACTCGAGCGGGGTGTGGAAGTCCTCGAACCAGGTGACCGTCTCACGGGCCCGGTCCGTCCAGAACGCCACCGGGTCGACGGCGGCCGTCTCGTAGACGGCAGGGTCGGACAGCACGGCGTTGGAGGTGAACTCCGTCGACGGCGGGAACGTGCGGTCCTCGTGGTAGTAGTCCTCGATGGTCGCGCCGTCCTCCGGCGTGGTCCTCTCGGTCATCGGTCCCCCCTGTGGTCCCTGTCGATGCGTGGTCGTCGGTCAGGAGCGGGCGCAGACGCCCCTCCACGAGACCCCTGAGCGTACCGGCCGGACTGCCGAGACCGGTCCGGTCCGGCTTCAGCGGACGCGCCACTCCAGCACCGTGAACGCCCCGAGCCCCGACGGGTCGGTGAGCGCCTCGGCCTCCCGAACACGGCTACGGCCGGCCAGCGCGGCGAGGTCGCCGGTCGCGGCACCCGCCTCCCAGCGACGACGGCCGTCGTCCACCAGCGACTCGATGCCGTGCTGGCGGAGCCAGTCGGCCTGGGTGGTGCTGCTCGACGGGGCCCGGAGCCGTGCGAGCTGGTCCACCGCCACCTCGCACGTGACGTCCTGGCGCCCCGGCTGCTCGAGCGGGCCGTCGCCGCGGCCGTGGTGGACGTACGTGCGCAACCACTCGGCCTGGGGCCGGGCTGCCAGCGAGGGAGTGGTGTCGGCATAGTCCACGACGAGCACCGCGCCGTCGCGGACCACGCCAAGTGCGTCGGCCAGCCAGTCGACCGCACCCTGCTGCAGCGGCACACGGGCCCCGTCCACGGCGTCGGGAGCCAGCGCGGACAGCCGTGCCGTGACGTCGGCCTCGGCGACGACGAGCAGCTCCACGAGCTGGTCGCCGTCGAGCGTCACCCGCACCTCGTGCCAGGTCCCGGCCACGCGCTCGAACAGCCGGAACGGCACGTTGTCGAGCAGCTCGTTGGCCAGCACGACCCCGTCGACGGGTTCGCTCGGCAGCTCCTCGAGCGAGCACAGGAGCGGCCCGGTGCCCTCGGTCGGCGACGGCACGGGGTCCTCCGGATCTACCGACGGTCCCAGGATCTCGAACGGGGCGCCGAGCGGAAGGTGCTCGGACTGACGGGCGCGGAGCACCTCGGACCGCTCGACCAGCACGTACCGGAGGGCACGGGCGCACTCGGGCGCGGCAGCGAGCACTGCGATCGCCAGGGCGCCCCGGCCTGCCGCTGCCTCCACCACCACGAACGGGTCGGGCCGGCCCAGGTCCACCCAGACGGCGTCGAGGTAGTTGGCGACGACGGCCCCGAACAGCGGGCCGACCTCGGGCGAGGTCAAGAAGTCGGCGCCGGCCCTCCCGGCGCCGCCACCTCCGGCAAAGAAGCCGTCGGGCTGGTGGTAGAGCGCGAGCTCGACGAACTCGTCGAACCGCAGCGAACCGAACCGTGCGACGCGCTCGGCGACCGCCTCGACGACGGTCATGCCGACGGGCGTCCCAGCCTCAGCGGCCGAGAGCGATCGGGGCGAAGTCCGACAGGTTCGTCAGCAGACCCGGCAGCACACCGAAGAGGATCGTGGCGACGACCGAGATCACGATCGCGGCCGAGAGGCTCGTCGGCACCGGCAGCTTGGTCCGGGCCCCGTCCGGCACCGGGTCGAACCACATCGTCTTGGCCACGCGCAGGTAGTAGTACGCGGCGACCACGGTGTTGAGCGCCATGATCACGGCGAGTACCAGGCCCAGGCCCGACTTGGCACCCAGGATGGCGCTGAAGACACCGAACTTGGCGTACCAGCCGCCGAGCGGCGGAATGCCGATCAAGGAGGCCAGGAACACCGTCATGGCAACCGTGAGGCCCGGCATGCGGTTGAACAGCCCGCCCATGGAGTCGATCTCGGCGGAGCCGGTGGTCCGGGCCACCGCGATGACGACGCCGAAGGCACCGAGCGTCATGGCGGCATAGATCACGAGGTAGACCACGATGGCCGAGAGCGCCTGCTGGCGGGCACCGTCGACCACCACGAACGGGGCGAGGATGAAGCCGGCCTGGGCGATGCCCGAGTAGGCGAGCATGCGGACCACGTTGGTCTGCCGGAGTGCGATGAGGTTGCCGACCGTCATGGTGGCGGCCGACAGCACGAAGAACAGCGGCTGCACGATGTCGGGCCGAACGGCGAAGCAGAAGAAGACGACGTTGATGAGCGCCACGAACCCGGCGGCCTTCGAGGCCACGGCCAGGTACGCGGTCACCGGGGTCGGCGCGCCCTCGTAGGTGTCGGGCGCCCAGGTGTGGAACGGCACGGCCGAGACCTTGAACGCGAACCCGATGATCGTGAACAGCAGCGCCAGGGTCACGACGGGGACGCCCTTGTCGCCCAGCTTGTCGATGTTGATCGCCGCGTCGGACAGACGGGTCGAGCGGCCCACGCCGTAGACCAGCGACATGCCGTAGAGGAGCACCGCCGAGGCGAAGACGCCCATCAGGTAGTACTTCAGGCCCGCCTCGTTCGACTTCTCGTCGCCCTTGCGCCACGCGGCGAGCATGTAGGCCGGGATGGAGAGCAGCTCGAGGGCCACGAAGATGCCGACCAGGTCACGGCTCGACGCCATGACCACCATGCCCAGCACCGAGCTGGCCAGGAGGATGTAGTACTCGCTCTCCCAGTAGTCGCCCTCGGCCATGTAGTTGGTCGACAGCAGCACCACGACGTAGGCCGAGACGATGAACAGCGCCTTGAGCATGAGCGCCATCGAGTCGACCACGTAGGAGCCGCCGAACATGGCGCGCTGGGTGCCGTCAGCCGCCAGCGTGATGAGCGGCACGAGCGCGGCGAGCAGGCCGATGTTGATGACGGCCGGCATGTAGGCGCGGGCCCGCTCCAGCTTGATCGAGTCCAGGAGGACCAGGACCACGACGGTCACGACGAGGATCAGCTCGGGCGCGAGCGCGTGGAAGTCGACCCTGGGGTTCGCGAACCCCGTCGGCGCGAGCTGGGTGATCAGGCCATGCATCGGATCAGCCCTGCGCTCCGCGGGCGAGCAGCATCACGGCCGGGTTGGTGACGTCGAAGATCAGGCCCGGAGCGACGCCCAGGACGACGATCAGGATCATGATCGGCAGCCAGGCGATCCACTCGAACTTGGTGACGTCGTGGATGTGCGGGTCCTTGGCGAACTCTTCCTTCGGGGTGCCGAAGGCGGTGCGCTGGTAGAGCCACAGCAGGTAGCCGGCAGCCAGGACGGTGCCCAGGGCCGAGATGACCATGAGGGTGCGGAACAGCGGCACGCTCAGGCCCGGGGCCGGGTTGTAGGCCGAGAGGATCGCCGGGAACTCGCCCCAGAAGCCGGCCAGGCCGGGCAGGCCGAGCGAGGCCATGGTGCAGAAGCCCAGGATCCAGCCCATCTTGGGGGCCTGGACGAGCAGACCGCCGAGCCGCTTGATCTCGAGCGTGTGGTAGCGCTCCTTCATCGAGCCGGCGACGAAGAAGAGCATGCCGGTGATGAGGCCGTGCGCCACCATGCCGAACACTGCGGCGTTGATGCCGAAGTCGGTGAGCGTGGCGATGCCGAGCATGACGAAGCCCATGTGGGCCACCGACGAGAAGGCGATCAGGCGCTTCATGTCGGTCTGGGCCAGACAGCCCAGGGCGCCGTAGATGATGCCGACCACGGCGAGGATGCCGATGACCGGTGCCCAGACCCGGGCGCCGACCGGCACCATCGGGATGGCGATGCGGACGAAGCCGTAGGTGCCGAGCTTCAGGAGCACCGCCGCCAGGATCACCGAGCCCTGGGTAGGGGCCTGGGTGTGGGCGTCCGGCAGCCAGGTGTGGAACGGGAACATCGGCACCTTGATGCCGAAGCCGATGAACATGCCGCCGAAGATCAGGATTGCGGCGGTCCGGGCCAGGCCGGCGCCGCCGGAGGCCGTGAGGGCCCGCATGTCGAACGTGCGCAGCAGCTCACCGGTGACCGGGTTCTTCGCCAGGAAGTACAGCGACAGGAAGCTGACGATCATCAGCGCCGAGCCGAAGAGCGTGTAGAGGAAGAACTTGATCGAGGCGTACTGACGGTCCGGACCGCCCCACACGCCGATCATGAAGTACATCGGGAGCAGGACGACCTCGAAGAACACGAAGAAGAGAATGAGGTCCTGGGCCACGAACGACCCGAGCATGCCGGTCTCGAGGATGAGGATCAGGATCAGGAACGCCTTGGGGTTCCCCGGCGACGGGATGTGGTCCCAGCTGTAGATCAGGACGAGCGGGACGATCAGCAGCGTCAGCGCAAAGAGTGGGATCGACAAGCCGTCGATGCCCAGGATGAACCGGCTGTTGATCAGATTGATCCACGGATGGTCCACCACGAACTGCAGCTTCCCTGCGCGGTCGTAGTTGAAGTTGACCATGATGAGGACGCCGACGACCGCAGCCGCCAACGAGGTCACCAGTGCCAGCTGCCGATGGACGTTCTCCGACTCCTTGGGGACGAGCATCATCACCAGGGCACCTGCCAACGGCAGGAACACGGCGAGGATCAGACCCCAGTCGTTCAAGAAGCTCTTCATCTTCTAAGGGACTCCCTACTCGATCTTCCCGGCCCGTTAGCCGATCGCCACTACGAACACACCGGTCAGCACCGCCGCAGCGATGAAGAACAGTGCGGCGTACTGCTGCACCTTGCCGGACTGGATGTGGCGCAGGAC
>CAJANQ010000240.1 GCA_903941145.1 uncultured Actinomycetes bacterium | reverse complement strand
GTGGGCCGCAACCGCTCGCTCCGGGTCGCGGAGGTCCCCTACGAGTTCCGCAACCGCGTGCACGGCGAGACCAAGCTGAACCGTTCGGTCATTCGCTCGTACCTGCTCGCAGTGTCCGAGCTCTGGCTCGGACGGCAGATCGACCCGGTGTTCCTGCTCTACGTGCTGGTCGGGATCGTCGGCCTGGTCGTGAACTCGGTCGCCTTCGCACTGGCGGAGGCCGCCGGGTTCCCGCTCTGGACCACCGGGCTCAACAAGGCCATCGACCCGATCTACACCTCGTTCCTCTTCAGCGTGCAGGTGTCGATCTTCGTGCTGTTCGTCCTCAACAACGAGTTCACGTTCTGGGAGGACCGCTACCGGGGTTGGAAGCTCGTCCCCGCGTTCCTGGCCTACGAGGTCGTGTCGATCATCGGCACGCTCGTCCACGTCGCCGTGTTCACGTTCCTCCAGAACACGGGCTTCCTGCTGAGCGTCGTCGGCGCCGGGCCGGCCCGGGTGGTCCACAACCTCACGGGCGCCGTGCTGGCGCTCATCGTGAACTGGTTCCTGAACACGACCTACGTCTGGAAGCGTCGGACCCGAAGGATCTAGCCCGTCGTGCCGGCTAACGGTTGGCGATGGCCTCGTCGACCACGGCCACGACCTCGGCGGCGGTGGATCCAGGGCCGATCACCGCGGCAACGCCCGCCTCGAGCAGCGTCACCACGTCCCGGTCGGGGACGATGCCGCCCACCACCACCGGCGCGTCGATGCCAGCGGCCCGGAGCCCGGCCACCACTGGCGGGGCAAGGGCCAGGTGCGCCCCCGACAGCATCGACAGGCCCACTGCGTCGACGTCCTCGTCGCGGGCGGCGGCGACCACCGTCTCGGGCGTCTGGCGGAGTCCGGTGTAGATGACCTCGAACCCGGCGTCGCGCAGGATGCGGGCGACCACCTTCACGCCACGGTCATGGCCGTCGAGGCCGAGCTTGGCGACGAGCACGCGGCCCCGGGGCTGGTCGGGAAGTAGTCCCATCAGATGACCGGGGTCTCGTCCCACCAGCCGAACACCGAGCCGAGCGCCGAGACCATCTCGCCCAGGGTGGCGCGGGCCACGGACGCCTCGACGAGCGTCGGCATCAGGTTGACCTCCGGGTCGGCGGCGTCGGCAGCGAGCCGGGCCAGCACGGCGTCGACGGCGGCGGCGTTGCGGCCGGCCTTCACGTCGTCGAGCCGCTTACGCTGCAGCTCCTCGACCGACGAGTCGATGTAGAGCGTCTCCGGGGGCTCCTCGTCGTTGCCCTCGGTATGGCAGTTCACGCCTACCACCAGGTAGCGGCCGTCGTTGAGGCGCTGTTCCAGGTCGTACGCAGCATCGGCAATCTTGCCGCTGAACCAGCCGTCCTCGACGCCCTGGACGGCACCGTCGAGCATCGACCCGCCGCCGAGGTCGTCGACCTGTGCGAGCAGCTCGAGTGCCTGCGCCTCGATCTCGTCGGTGAGCGCCTCGACGTACCACGAGCCGCCGAGCGGGTCCGCGACGTTGGCCACCCGCGACTCGTTGGCGATCACCTGCTGGGTGCGAAGGGCGATCCTGGCCGCCTTCTCGGTCGGCAGGGCCAGCGTCTCGTCCATCGAGTTGGTGTGGAGGCTCTGCGTGCCGCCCATGACGCCAGCGAGGGCCTCGATCGCGGTGCGGACGATGTTCACCTCGGGCTGCTGGGCCGTGAGCGACACCCCGGCGGTCTGCGTGTGGAACCGCAGCTGTGTGGACCGGGGGTCGTTCGCCCCGTACCGCTCCGACATCCACCGGGCCCAGATCCGTCGTGCGGCACGGAACTTGGCGACCTCCTCGAAGAAGTCGACGTGGGCGTTGAAGAAGAAGCTGAGGCGGGGAGCGAACTCGTCGACCGCCATGCCGGCCCGCAGGCCGAGCTCGACGTAGGCGAATCCGTTCCCGAGGGTGAAGGCCAGCTCCTGCGCAGCCGTCGACCCGGCCTCACGGATGTGGTAGCCGGACACCGACAGCGAGTGCCAGCGCGGCATCTCCGCCGCGGCGAAGGTCATGGTGTCGCGGACCAGCCTCAGTGACGGCCGGGGCGGGAAG
>CAJANQ010000239.1 GCA_903941145.1 uncultured Actinomycetes bacterium | reverse complement strand
TCCTGCTGCGCCTTGGGCAGCTGCGAGGGGACGATGTCCTGGGCCGAGAAGGACACGTCCTTGGGGTAGGCCTCGATGCCCATCTCGGGGTAGTCCAGTCCGGCCAGCTCGTCCTCGACCGAGGTGCGGATGCCGCCCTTGGTCAGGCTGTTCTGGATCTTGAAGAAGGCGAAGGCGATGCCGAGCATGACCGTCCAGATGACCAGTGCGCCGAGCGCCTGGGCACCGAGCTGGCGCAGGCCGAGCGAGAAGTCGCCGCCCAGGATGCCGGTGACACCCTTGTCCTTGGTGAGGGCGCTGTCGGTCAGGTTCCAGCCGACGCCGTAGTCGCCGTTGGCGAAGATGCCCACGAAGAGCACGCCGAGGGTGCCGCAGATGCCGTGCACTGCGACGGCGCCCACCGGGTCGTCGATGCCGCGCTTCTCGATGAAGAACACGGCCTCGACCACGACCAGGCCGGCGATGGTACCGATGACCGCAGCAGCCCACGGGTCGACGAAGGCGCACGGGGCGGTGATGGCCACGAGGCCAGCCAGCATGCCGTTGGCCATCATGGCCGGGTCCGGCTTACCGATCCGCTTCATGCAGTAGACGATGCAGGCGATGAGGCCGAAGGCGCCGGCGATACCGGTGTTGACGGCCACCACGGCGAACCGCACGTCGGTCGCAGAGAACGTGGAGGCGGCGTTGAAGCCGAACCAGCCGAACAGCAGGATGAACGCACCGAGGAACGCCATCGGGATGTTGTGGCCGGGCAGCGCACGGGCCTTGCCGTCCTTGCCGAACTTGCCGATGCGGGGGCCGAGGATGATGGCGCCGGCGAGTGCAGCGACGCCGCCGGTGGCGTGGACGATGCCGGAGCCGGCGAAGTCGACGTAGCCGTGGCCCAGGTCGAGGCTGTTGCCCACCTGGGAGAGCCAGCCGCCGCCCCAGGTCCACGCACCGAAGAGCGGGTAGTAGAAGGCGCCGCAGAACAGGCCCCACACCATGAAGCTCTTCCACTTCCAGCGCTCGGCCATGGAGCCGGTCGGGATGGTGGCGGTGGTGTCCATGAAGGCCACCATGTAGAGGAAGAAGGCGGCGATCGGGGCGATGGACTCCGACGGCACGTTGGTCAGCGCGATCGGGCCCTTCCAGAGGAAGACCCAGCTGCCGGAGCCGATCAGGTTGGAGCCGAGCGCCTCGTCCAGGCCGAAGTAGCCGGGGTAGCTGTAGCCGCCGAACATCAGCGGGAAGCCGATGAGGAAGAAGGCGACGAAACCGAGGCCGAAGATCGCCATGTTCGTGGAGATCACGTGGACAGCGTGCTTGGCACGGCAGAACCCGGTCTCGACCATGGCGAACCCGGCCTGCATGAAGATCACCATGGCGGCGCCGAGGATGATCCACAGCAGGTTCAGGCCGAAGCCGTCACCGGTGGTCGGCAGTGCACCGGCGGGGTCGAACGTCGGTCCGTCCGCGGCGAAGGCCAGTGACGGGGTGAGTACCACCGCACTGGCGACGAACAGGCCGAGCGCAAGCTTGGCCGAGTGCCTTCTGACCATTCGGTCATCCTCCTGATCTGCGGTCCGCCGGTGTGGCGGACGAGCCCGGGGCCATCCACCTGTTGGGGTGGCCCACTTCCCTGGCCGGAGGGCCGGGGAAGATGAGAGGAACCTAAGGAGGCCGTGTTGCACGTCTGTGTGCACCGCATGAAGGACCGGGGTCCATCCTGTTTCAGGACTATTTCAGCGCTGCATGGTGCGGGTGACGGCCCGGAGCGAGAACCGCTTCTCGACGCCGACGAACACCGCGTACGAGGCGACGAGCGTGGCCGCGAAGCACGGCAGCAGCAGCGTCCACCAGACCCACGGCTGGTCGCCGTCTGGCGGCACGACCTTGCGCAGCAGCTCGAAACAGCCCTGCAGCACCAGGCTGTGCACCAGGTAGTACGAGTAGCTCATGTTGCCGAGCCACCGCAGCGGCGTGGTCGAGAAGATGCGTCGGGCGCGGCCGTCGACGCAGAAGCACGCGGCGCACAGCACCGGCCAACCGACGAACAGCACCACGAGCCGGGGGAACCCGGCCAGCAGGTCGGACAGCAGGAACATCGGCGCCACCACTGCGGCGACGAGCGCAACTAGGCCGAGGGTGTCGAGCCTGCGTCGACCGTCCGGCGTGGCGGTCGCCTGCTCGGAGCGGACCGTGACCCACTCCCACAGCAGCATGCCGGCGAAGAACATCGAGAGTCGCGGGTGCGCCCCCGAGAGTCCGCCGACCACGAACGTGCAGAACAGCGCCAGCGCGATGAAGAGCTTGGACCGCCACGCGCTCGAACGCTCCCGCAGCCGGCCGACCCGGATCAGGCCCGGCACGGTCAGGTAGAAAAACATCTCGAACGACAGCGTCCAGCTGACGGTGATGATCGGGGCGACCGGGACGATCCCCGGCAGCAGCAGCACGTTGGCGGCAATGGCCACGAGCGCGGCGAGCGGGTTGGTCGGGAGCTTGCCCTCCGACGGCATCGCCAGCGCCAGCACCACGTAGACGGCGAGCACGAAGAGGTAGGTGGGGTACACCCTGCGGAGCCGGCGGCCCATGAACGACCGGTAGCCCTGCGGCCGCCGCATCAGGCCGCCGTAGATCAAGAACCCGGACAGCACGAAGAACAGGTCGACGCCGATGTTGCCCATGTTCCCGACCCGGCAGGCGATCTCGGCCGTGACCGACGTGCCCTGCACGTGGCAGTCGACCGGGATCGGCAGCTCGGCCGTGCGGAGCCAGTCCGACGACAGGTCGGAGAAGTGGACCAGGAAGACCAGCAGGACGGCCAGGCCCCGCAGCCCCTCCATGGAGGCGAGTCGGCCGGACCCGCCCCGGTTCAGCTCGAGCTGCGACCGCAGCTTCTCGGTGGCCCCCATGGTCCCCTCAGCGTAGGGGCGCTACATCGTTTCCGAGAAGCCGTCCGGGGCGTCGCCCCGGAGCACGTTCTTCAGGAGCTTGCCCGAGGCGTTGCGCGGCAGCTTGCCGTCCCACCGCTCGACGTAGGTCGGGACCTTGAACTCGGCCAGGGCATCACGGACCCACTGGCGGATCGCGGCGTCGCCCGGGTCCTCGGCGCCGTCGGCCAGCTCGACGACGGCCTTGACCTCCTCACCCAGCTCCGGGTGGGGCACGCCGACCACGGCGGCATCGGCGACGGCGGGGTGCTCGACGAGCCGCTGCTCGATCTCGACGCAGTAGACGTTCTCGCCGCCCCGGATCAGCATGTCCTTGGCCCGGTCGGTGATCGTCAGGAACCCGTCGTCGTCCAGCACGCCGACGTCGCCGGTGTGGAGCCAGCCGTCGACCACGGTCTCGGCCGTGGCGTCGGGACGGTTCCAGTAGCCCGGCATGATGATCGGCCCTCGGATCAGGACCTCGCCGGGCTGTCCGGCCGGCAGCTCCCGGCCGTCGCCGTCCACCACCTTGAGGTCGACCACCGGCATGGCCCGGCCCACCGTGCCGGGCCGCAGGTCGGCCTCGGGGCCGCTCAGCATGGTGGCCACCGACGACGACTCGGTCAGGCCGTAGGCGTTCGCGGTGGCGACCACGTTGGGAAACGTCTCGCGGACCATGCGGCGGAGCTCGTCGGCGGACGGCGACCCGCCGAAGCTCACGGACCGGACCGACGCGGTGTCGTAGTCGTGGCGGTCGGGGTGCTCACAGACCCGCCACACCATCGTGGGCACCGTCGCCCACATCTTCACCTGCTCGGCCTCGATGAGCTCGAGCGCCCGCTCGGGGGTGAACCGGCCCTCGACCATGACCAGCCGCACCCCGCCCATGAGTCCGACGACCATCGTCGAGTGGCAGCCCGACACGTGGAAGAGGGGCGAGGTGAACAGGGCCACCATCTGGCTCTTGCCGGAACCCGGGGCGACGCCCTCGGACGAGATGCCGAGCTCGGCGCGCACCGCGCTGTCGGCCATCGACCGGAACACGGTGTTCTGCAGGTTGGCGACCATGGACCGGTGGGTGCTGATGGCTCCTTTGGAACGGCCAGTCGTGCCCGACGTGTAGAAGATGACCGCGTGGTCGCCCTCGTCGATCTGCACGTCGGGGTAGGTGCTGGCGCCAGCGCGGGTGAGGAGCGCGTCGAACGTCAGGAACTGCACGCCGGCCGGCAGCGTCCCGCCGGGGTAGACGTCGGTGGGGGAGCAGTCGACCAGTACGACGGTCTGCAGGTCGGGCGCCTCGGACAGGTGCCCGGCGATGCGCTCGAACCGCTTGCGGTCCGCGACCAGGACCTTGGCGCCGGAGTCCTGGAGGCCGTAGAGGACCTCGTCGGTGCTCCACCAGCCGTTGAGGCCGACGAGCACCGCCCCGGCGGCCACCGTGCCCCAGAAGGTCAGCGCCCACTCGGGGTTGTTCTGGCTGAGCACCGCCACCCGGTCGCCCTTGCCGACGCCCAGGTCGTCGACCAGTGCGGTCGATACGGCCTGTGCCTGGCCCAGGAACTCGGCGTAGGTGTAGCGACGGTCGCCGTAGACGATGAACTCGGCGTCCCCGTGCAGCTCGGCGAACTCCGCGACCTGGCGCAGGTTGGCGAACCGGCTGGCGTACATCTTCATCGGGATGCCGTCGACGACGTCGTCGACCACCTCGAACTGCGCACCGGGCGCCGTGAGCTGGGCCTGTACCCGTCGTGCGACCTCGATCGCCTGTTCCGTCATGGTGCTACCCCCGTCGGGACCGTACTTCCGATTGGTCGCACGGTCGACGGTTGCGGCAGGGTGGGCCGGTGAGCAACGACGACCTTCCGGACCGCCGGCCGTCCGGCCTCCCGTACCCCATGGTCCCGCCGACGACGAGGGACGAGCTTCCGGAGCAGCGCGGCGTGCCCGGCGCCCCGGCGTCGTGGGGGATGCGTGCGGCGGCCCGGATCATCGACTTCGTGCTGATCAGCCTGCCGTTCGCGTTCCTCTCGAGCGCGATGGGGGAGAAGGAGATCTCGTCGGGCCCCGACAAGGGCGAGCTCACCGGTCCCCTCTGGGTCCTGCTGCTGTTCCCGCTGGTCTATATGGCCTACGAGACCCTGCTGGTCTCGCGGACCGGACAGACGGTGGGCAAGTGGCTCTGCCGCGTGAAGGTGGTCGACTGGTCGACCGGCGGGCTGCTGACCCCGCAGCAGGCCGCGGTCCGGGCGTTCGTGCCGGGCGTGTTCCTGCTGGTCTCGGCGACGGCCCCCATCCTCGGTGTGCCGGTCCTGGGTCTGCTGCAGTTCGTGCCGCTGATGATCTACGTGACGGTGGCCGCCAGCCCGGTGTACCGGGGCGTGCACGACAAGGCTGCGGGCTCGATCGTGCTGTCAGCGCCCCGTGCGCCCCGTGCGCCCCGGGCGGAGCGCGGCGCCTAGCCCGCCGTCCGGCTCGCAGCGGCGGCGCAGACCTACCCTCGGTCCATGAGCAACTCTGCCGGCCGGTCGGGCTGTGGCCGCTCAGCGTCGAGCGCACCTGTTCCGGCAGTGCTGGGTGGACTGCTCGTCGCGCTCATGGTCC
>CAJANQ010000238.1 GCA_903941145.1 uncultured Actinomycetes bacterium | reverse complement strand
CCAGCAGCGCGCCGGCGCCGTCGGCCACGGCGGCGTCGGCAAAGTCGTGACCGTCGTGACGCTCACCCACCACGCAGCAGAAGAGCGTGCCGGGCCCGACACGGCGGGAGTCGTGGGTGACGCTGGTGACCTGCACGGCAGCGTCGCCGACGAGGCGGGCGCCCACGAGCGCGGCGAGGTCGCCCACACCAGTGGTCGGTGCACCTTGCGCCTGTGCCACGCCGCTCCCCGCGATCCTTACGACCGCTGTCGCGGCCACCGTCAACCCGCCCCGTAGGTACGAGGACGCGTGGACGAAGCTCCACCCGCCCCCGTCGTGGGACGGGTCGCCCCAATCGTGGCCGATCCAGCGGCCGAACTGGTGGAACCCCCGGTTGCCGCGGTGGCGCCGGCGCCGTTGCCGGCACCACCGCTGGCCGACCGGGAGGTCGAGCTGTCGGAGCTGTTGCGCGAGCCGGCCGACGTACGCCCAGCACGGGCCGCCGCCTGCTTGTCGGTCGCGTTCACGGCGCCGGCCACGGCGGGGGCTGCACGCAGCGGGCCGGCGGCGGCGACAGGCGCTGCACCGCTCGCCGCGGGCTTGGCCGGTGCACCTGCCTCCTGCGTCGGGGCGATCGCCAGCTCACGGATCGCCAGGTGGGCGAGGTCGGAGAAGACCGGGCCGGCGGTGGTGGCGCCAGAGCTGCCCGGGGGCACGTCCTCGAGCAGCACGGTGATGGAGACCTGGGGGTTGTCGACCGGGAAGAATCCGGTGAACGCCGTGACGTAGTGGTAGACGCCGTCGGCCCAGCGGTAGCCGTCCTTCTTGTCGACACGCTTGGGGCTCGGCATGCGGGAGGTACCGGTCTTTGCCGCCACCGGGTAGCCCGGCATGCTCCACTGCTTGCCGGTGCCCTCTGCGACCACTGCGGCCAGCGCCGTGGAGACCTCGGCGGCCGCTGCGGGCGAGATGACCTGTCGGGTCGGACGGGCCGGCAGCGGGGTGCGCGTGCCGTCGGGCGCCACGGTGGCGTCGACCAGCCGGGGCGACACGTAACGGCCCTCGTTGGCGATCACGTTGTAGGCCGACCAGATCTGGATCGGCGTGCCCGAGACGTGGGTGCCGATCGCCGAGGCGGCCAGGTCGGACGGGTACCACTCCGAGACCGGCGGCAGCAGGCCGGAGCTCTCGGCCGGGCTGCCCACCTCGGTCCGGCGGCCGAAACCAAAGTCCGCCAGCGCCTGGTGCAGGCGTTCCTTGCCCAGCAGCTGGGCGATCTTGATGGTGCCGACGTTGGAGGACTTGGCGAGGATGTCCTTGGTGGTCATCTGCTCGTTGGCGTGCTGGTCGTGGTCCTGGAACACCCGGTCCGCCACCTGGATGCGCCACGGGACGTTGAACTTCGTGTCCGTGTGGACCAGTCCGGCCTCGGTGGCCGCCGCGATCGTGATGAGCTTGAAGACCGAGCCAGCCTGGTACGACGAGTCGAACGCAACCGGGCTGTCGGACAGCCGCATCTCCTTGGTCTCCTCGTCGCGCTGCACCGACGCCACCGCCAGCAGCTCGCCCGTCGAGGGGCGGCCGACCACGGCGACGCCGCGACGGGCCAGGCCGTTCTGCGCCCCACGGGCGAGGATCCGCTCGACCTGGAACTGCAGCGTCCGGTCCAGGGTCAGTGCGACGTCGGAGCCGGCCTTGGCCTGGCTGACGAGACGCTCGGACCCGGCGATCGTCTCGCCGCGGGTGCCGCGCTCGTAGGTCCGCAGCCCGTCGCTGCCCGACAGCTGGCGGTCGTAGAGCCGCTCGATGCCTGCGCGGGGCCCGGCGGTGCCGTCGGCGGACAGCTTGCCCACCACGCGCAGCGCGGACTCCCCCGCCGGGTGGGCCCGCACGGTGGTCTCCTGCACGTCGAGCAGGTTGGTGAGGTCGTCGAGGCGCTGGACGGCCTGCCCCTTCTTGGCCGGCACCTGCACACGCTCGGACACCGGGAGGGACCGGAGCCATGCCCGGGTGGCGTCGGAGGAGATGAGCTCCTTGGCCGCGTCGACGGCGTCGGGCTCGATGTTGTTGCCGAGCAGCACCCACTGGTCGTCGTCGGCCGCGTCGGCGAGCCGGCCGGTCACGGCGTCGACGTCGAGGCCGAGGACGGTCGCCAGCTTGGCGGCGAACTCGTCACGGTTCGGGCCACGGTGCAGCCGCAGCACCTTCATGTTCGCGGCCACGGTGCGACGCGGCAGCGACACGGCCAGGTCGGCACCGTTGCGGTCCACGATCGCACCCCGGTAGCCCGGGAGCAGGACCTTCTTGGTGCGCTGGTCCTTTCCGTCGTTCACCAGCTGCTCGGCGCCGCCGAGCTGGATCGCGCCGAGCTTGAGGACCGGGAGCAGGACCAGGACGGCAACGACCATGGCCAGGTTCCGCATGCGCTTCTCTGCCGCGTCCGGGCTCAGCGGACCGCCCGGCCCGCCGACCACCCGAAGGTGACGCCGACCGCCGCCGT
>CAJANQ010000237.1 GCA_903941145.1 uncultured Actinomycetes bacterium | reverse complement strand
GGCCACCACCACCGGGGGCTCGCTCCCGAGCCGGCCGACCAGGGCGATGGCCGCTGCGGTGGTGGAGGTGAGACCAGGGTCGACCACCATGGGACGGCCCGCTCCCCCGTCATGGACGACGTAGCAGTTGAAGATCCAGCGGGACAGGACGGTGACCCCGACCTCTGGCAGCTCTGTGACGACGACCCGCATGCCGACAGCCTCGCGCACCGGGCGCCTGGGACCCGGCAGGGGTCAGGGCTGGTCGACGATGCCCGCGACGATGTTCTCGAGCTGGGCCACGTCGACGTTGTTGCCTGTGCGGGCCGCCACGACCACACGGCCTTCGCCCTCCCACGCCACGGAGTTACCGACGCCGCCACCACCGGGGATGACCGCCAGGTCGTACACCTTGGCGCCCGACGGCTTCGAGGCTGCGGTCGGGGCCGCCTTCGACGCGCCCTCTAGCACGGCCATGAGCGGGTCCACCGGGGCGTCCTTGGACTTTGACTCCACCTGGACGACGAGCGCTCCCGTCTCGTTGATGATCGACCCGAACGTACAGACGCCAATCGCGACCCCGGGGGGACCGACGCGGTCGGACGATTCACCGGGCCCGCTGAGTCCGAGCGCGGTCACGGCGGCGGGGTCGACCATCGGGCACACCTCGACCGCGGTCACGGAACCGCCAGATCCCTTCTCGGACGAGTTTCCGGACGAATCTCCCGACGTTGCGGTCGTGGTCGACGCCTTCGACGCCGAGTCGGACGAGTCCGACGACGAACAGGCGCTCACTCCCAGCAGCAGCAGGCTGGCAGTGGCGGCAATGGCGAATCGGGGCAGACGCATGAGGACCTCCAAGTCACTTCGTACCTACAACCTGTCGGCATGAGGTGCTTGGTGTTGAAGGGTTCGCGTCAGTTCCCGTGGAGGCCTGCGACCACCTCGGCCAGGTGGAGCGGGTCGGGGGCGCGGTTGTTGACCAGACTGACGGAGTCCGAGATGCCCTCGAGCCGGGTGCGTACCAGCCCCGGCACCTGGTCGGGCTCCCCCACCACCGCAATGGTCTCCAGCAGGTCGTCGTCGACCAGGACGCCGGCCTCGTCCCACCGGCCGGCCGACGCCAGCCGCCGGGCCTCAGGGGCCAGGTCGCCGTACCCGTGGAGCTCGAAGACGGGCGCGTAGGCGGGGGTGGTGGCGTAGAAGGCGAGCTGGGTGCGGACCGCCTCGCGGCTGCGCACGAACTCCTCCTCGGTGCGACCGGTGACCACGATCGTCACGCACACCACCTCGACGTCGGCCACGTCACGGCCAGCCCGGGCCGCGCCGACGGCCAGCGCCGGGAGAGTCAGTTCCTGCAGGGACCGCCGGGTGTTGACCGGGTGGACCAGGAGTCCGTCGGCCACCTCCCCCGCCACCGCGGTCATGTGCGGCCCGACCGCGCCGACCAGCACCGGTGGCAGCCCGAACGGGTTGGGGCCGGGGTCGAACGCCGGGACCATGCGGGTGTGCCGGTAGAACTCGCCCTCGAAGTCGAGCGGGGTGCCGTCCTGCCACGCCGACCAGATGGCCCGCACGCCCAGCACCAGCTCGCGCATGCGGTCGGCGGGCCGGGACCACGGCATGGAGAACCGCTCGGTGACGTGCTGGCGGATCTGGGTGCCCAATCCCAGCGTGAACCGTCCGCCGGTCAGCAGCTGCAGGTCCCAGCCGGCGTTCGCGATCGTCATGGGGGTCCGGGCGAAGGCGATGGCGAGGGCCGTGCCGAGCCCGATGGTCGACGTGTGCTCGGCGGCCACGGCCAGCGGCAGGAACGGGTCGTGCTTGGCCTCGAAGCTGAAGGCGCGGTCGTAGCCGAGCTCCTCCAGGGTCCGGTAGACCGTCCGGGCCTTGGCGAGGTCGTCGGTCGGGACCGTCATGGACACGTGCACCGGCACAGCCCACTCTGACCGTCGCGGTGGCGTCAATCCGAGGTGGCTCCAGAAATGGACGGTCGGCCACCGCGTCGTCTTGCACCGGCAATGGACAGACGGACAAAGTCAGCACGTGATCTGGGCACTCGTCGCCGTACTCCTCGCCGTGCTCGTCGGCACCTTTCTGGTCCGACCGCGGCTGAAGGACCACTTCAAGGGCGATTTCGCCGGCATCAAGACCGAGGCCATCCTGGGCCCGATCATCACGCTCACCGTGTTCCTGAGCGCCTTCGTGGTCGCCCAGGCCACACAGACGTTCCAGCGGGCCAACCTGCAGGCCAGCACCGAGGCAGGCGCCGTCGGCCTGATGTACCAGAACGCCGGCCTGCTCCCCGACCGCACGGGCCAGGAACTGCAGGGCATCCAGGTCTGCTACGCCCGCTCGGTCGTGAACTACGGCTGGCCGGCGATGCAGGAGCTAAAGCCGTCGCCCATCGTCAACGACTGGGCCCGCCAGACCAACGGCCAGATCACCAGCCTGCTGGAGGGCCCCGGCTCGGTCGTCAGCCAGCTGGTCAGCCTGAACCGCACCGAGGCAGAGACCCGTGCACAGCGCCTCTACGACGCGGCGCCGCACCTGCCCATCCTGACGCTCGTCCTGATGATCGGCGCCGCCATCGGCGTCATGCTGCTGCTCACATCGTTCGCCGTGCCCGACATGAGCCGACGCGTGCTGCTGGCACTCGGGTTCACGCTGGCGGTCCTGCTGGGCGGCACCCTCTACCTGGTCGAGCAGCTCGAGGAGCCGTTCACCGGCATCGTGAAGGTCAGCCCCACGCAGATGCAGACGGTGGCCAAGACCCTCACCGCCGACTGGGAAGTGACCCACAAGGGCGAGGCGCTCCCCTGCGACGCCTCCGGCAAGCCGGTCCAGTAGCCGGCCCGCCAGCCGGCAACGGGGCCTAGGCCCCCAGCCGGTCGAGCAGGAACTCCGCCGCGTCGCTGCTCGCTGCGAACGGGACCGTGCAGTGGTCCTCGCCGGCGTACTCCCGCTGCGTGGCGTCGGTGCCCAGCTCCCGGGCCGCGTCCAGATAGATCTGCTGCCAGAGCGGGAACACCATGTCGTCGTCCAGACCGGTCGCGACGAACACCGGTGCCGACGCGGCCACCTGACCGGCACACACCGACGCCAGCCGCTCTAGCCAGCGGTCGACGTGCTGAGGGTGCGACTCGTTGAGCAGGTCCTGCGTGGCAGCCAGCGCCTGCAGCTGCTGGCCCAGCACGTGGCCCGGTAGCCCGTTCCACCCCTTCGCCACCAGCTCGACGGTCTCGGGTGCCAGCACGTCGGTGGGCTCCAGGTCGTCGAACAGCCAGCCGATGACCGTGAACAGCATGATCACGTGGTGATCGCCCATCCGGCCCCCGGCAACGACCGTGTCGCGCTCTGGCCGGGCCACGAGTCCCGGTACGCCCGGCGCGAAGGTCGAGACGCCCCGCAGGTCCAGGCCACGGAGCTCGTCGCCCGGGAGCTCCGGGACGCCGAGCGCCATGCCGCCACCCTCGGACCAGCCCAGGGCGCCGAAGCGGGTGCTGGCACCGGCAGGCTCGAGCTGTGCGAGCGACCGCACGCCGTTCACGGCGTCACGGGCACCGGTGGTGGCGCAGCAGTAGTGGTGGAACCCGTCGGTCCCCATGCCCTGGTAGTCGGGGGCCACGACCACGGCGCCGGCAGCCAGGTACTGGTCCATGCCGGGCACGCCGCGGTCGACGTCGGTCATGGAGAGTGCCTCGGGGAAGGTGATCAGCCCGCCCGCCGGGTTGGGCTGGTGCGACGGCGTGCCGGCATCACCGAGCCCGGTGGTGCCGTGGCACCACACCACGACCGGCCGGTCCCGGCCGTCGTCCCCCGGGGCCGCCACGACCCCGGTGGACTCGGTGCGCCGGCCGAACATGTCGGTCGACGCGAACCGGACCTTCCAGGCCCGGGAGCCGGGGACGTCAGGGGCGATCTCGATCGCCTCGAGCAGGGTGCCTGGAGCCGTCATGGCCCAGAACGTAGCGAAGGGGCGCCACCCGTAGGTGACGCCCCTTCGCCTCGTACTTCGTCATG
>CAJANQ010000236.1 GCA_903941145.1 uncultured Actinomycetes bacterium | reverse complement strand
GCACTCGCCGGCGCGCTCCTGGCCAAGGAGACCGCGACGACCTGGCCGCTCGTGCTCTCGGCGCTCGAGGTGGCCCGGACCTGGTCGGGCGACGGCGACGGCGACCGTGGACGGCGTGGACGGCGTGCGCTCCGGGCCGCGGCCCGGCCCTGGCCCGCCTACGTGCTGGTTGCGGTGTGGTTCGGGGTGCGGTGGGCAGTGATCGGCCGGCCGTTCGGTTCGTACGGCTCGGACTCGCTGCTGGCCGGCGGCCCCCTGGGGGTGGCCCGGCACGGTGCGTCGGTGCTGGTGCGGTCGCTCGTCCCCGGACTGCCCGTCTGGGGCTGGGCCGTCGCCGGCGTGGTCGGACTCGCCGCGCTCGGTGCAGTGATCGTCGCCGCACGCCAGCCCGGTGCCCGGCAGCTCCTGACCGTCTGGCCGCTCGCGTTCCTGCCGACCGCGATGGTGCTGTGCAGCCTGCCGGTGCTCGGACTGGGCACCTCGGCCACCGGCCCGCTCGGTGAACGGCTCGGCTACCTGGCCTCGACCTTCGGCTGCGTCCTGGTCGCGTGGCTGTTGGGCGTACTGGTCGTCCACCGGGCGGCGGTGGGCTGGACCTTCGCCGGGCTGCTGCTGGCGGCGGCGCTCGTCCTGAGCGTGGCGGCACAGGCCCGATGGGTGGCGGCGGGGAACCTGGCCGACCGCCTGTTCGAGTCGGCCAAGGAGCTCCCGGTGGACCGCCCGGCGCTGGTCCTGAACCAGCCCGACGAGCTGAACGGCACCTACGTGGCGCTCAACGCGCTGCCCGCTGCGCTCGCACTCCGGCACGGCTGGAACGACCTGACCGCCGTGTGGACCGCCACGACCTACTCGCAGGGGTCCGACGGCCGCGTCACGGTGACCGACGGACCAGGACCGCGCACCTGGACCGTCCGTCTGGACGGGGCAGGCGCACGGTTCCTCCAGACCTACGACCGGCCCGCCAACGAGCGCCAGGCCCAGGTCGACGTGGAGCTGCTCGACCCCCGCACCGCGCGGGTCTCGCTCGGCCCGACCCCGCCCGGGGCGCCCCCGGAGTCGGTCTGGGACGTCGCTGACGGCCGCCTGTCACGACAGAAGTAGAGTTCCGGCCGAACTACTCCCCGGGGCAGACACTGCTCCGCAAACAGGCAGGCACACGAATGTCGAAGATCAAGGTCCAGAACCCCGTCGTCGAGCTCGACGGCGACGAGATGACCCGCATCATCTGGTCGTTCATCAAGGAGCAGCTGATCCTGCCCTACCTCGACGTGGACCTGAAGTACTACGACCTGGGCATCGAGGAGCGGGACCGCACCGACGACCAGATCACGATCGACGCCGCCAACGCCATCAAGGAGCACGGCGTCGGCGTCAAGTGCGCCACGATCACCCCCGACGAGGCCCGCGTCGAGGAGTTCGGCCTCAAGAAGATGTGGAAGTCCCCCAACGGGACCATTCGCAACATCCTCGGCGGCGTTGTGTTCCGCGAGCCGATCATCTGCTCGAACGTGCCCCGCCTGGTGCCCGGCTGGACCAAGCCGATCGTCATCGGCCGTCACGCCCACGGCGACCAGTACAAGGCCACCGACGCCGTCCTGCCCGGCGCCGGCAAGGTCACCCTCACCTTCACGCCCGAGGACGGCTCGGAGCCCATGGAGTTCCACATCGTCGACATGGACGCCGGCGGCGGCGTGGTCATGGGCATGTACAACTTCGACGAGTCGATCCGCGACTTCGCCCGGGCCTCGTTCCGCTATGGCCTGCAGCGCAACTACCCGGTGTACCTGAGCACCAAGAACACGATCCTCAAGGCCTACGACGGCCGCTTCAAGGACCTGTTCCAGGAGGTCTTCGACGACGAGTTCGCGGCCGAGTTCGCGGCCGCCGGCCTGACCTACGAGCACCGCCTCATCGACGACATGGTCGCCTGCGCCATGAAGTGGGAGGGCGGCTACGTCTGGGCCTGCAAGAACTACGACGGCGACGTGCAGTCCGACACCG
>CAJANQ010000235.1 GCA_903941145.1 uncultured Actinomycetes bacterium | reverse complement strand
GACTCGACCACGAGCACCGAGAGACCGGAACGGATGCCCTTGTGGATGTCCCGCCACAGCGAGGTACGGGCGGCGCGGGGAGCTGCTGCGTCAGTCATGGCCGGGATGGTACGTCGCGCCCGAGCACGACCGGTCGACCGTCGGGCAGACTTTCCGGCGTGACTGCAGTGCCCCGCATCGACATCCGCGGCCTGCGGGACGGGACCGACGTGCACGGCGTCGCCACCCAGATCGACGCGGCCTGCCGCACCTCAGGCTTCTTCTCGGTCGTGGGCCACGGCGTCGACCCGGGGCTCCGTGACCGCCTCGACCGCCTGGCGAGGGAGTTCTTTGCACTGCCGGAGCAGGAGAAGTCCCTCGTGGCGATGGACCGCGGCGGACGCGCCTGGCGCGGGTGGTTCCCGGTCGGCGCCGAGCTCACCTCTGGCCGGCCCGACCGCAAGGAAGGCCTCTACTTCGGCACGGAGCTCGGCCCCGAGGACCCGCGGGTCGCCGCCGGCCTGCCGTTGCACGGGCCCAACCTGGTCCCGGCCCGGCCCGAGGGCCTGGTCACGGCAGCGCTGGAGTACATGGACGCGGTGGTCGGGCTGGGCCAGACGCTGCTGCGCGTCATGGCGCTCGGACTGGGGCTCGACTACGACTGGTTCGCCGAGCACCTGACCGCCGACCCGGTCGTGCTGTTCCGGGTCTTCCACTACCCGCCCGTCCCGGCCGCCGATACCTCGTGGAGCGTGGGCGAGCACACCGACTACGGGCTCCTCACCCTGCTCGCCCAGGACGGCAACGACGGCCTGGAGGTCCGCACCGACGCGGGTTGGGTGGCCGTGCCGGCCGACCCGGACGTGGTCGTGGTCAACCTGGGCGACATGCTCGAACGGATGACCTGCGGGGCCTACCGGAGCACCGCGCACCGGGTCCGCAACCGGAGCGGTCAGGGACGGCTGTCGTTCCCGCTGTTCCTGGACCCGGGGTGGGACACCGAGGTGCAGCCGCTCCCGGGCTACTCGGTTGCACGCCACGACGGGGCTGACCGATGGGACGGCGAGTCCGTGCACGAGTGGACCGGTACCTACGGCGACTACCTGCAGTCCCGGGTATCGAGAGTCTTTCCGGACCTGTTCGACGAGGTGGTCTGACCGCTGCGAGCACTCAGGGCTCGTAGGCGCCAGGGTGACCTGCACCCGTCCGGGGGCGCCCGGCGCGGTCAGCCGGCACCGCTGGTTGCGGCCAAGGCGGCACGCCCGGCGGGGCGTCGGTCCAGCTCCAGGCGGGATATGTGACGGCAGCACGCGACGCGAGCGCGGTGCCGACCACCGGCGCCCACCGGCCGGCCGTCGGGTCCACGAGCTGGGGGACCAGGCTGTTGAACTTGTTGTCGCGCCGCAACTGGGTGTCGTTGCAGACCGGGTTCGATGCGCGACAGCCGTCGCCGGTTCCGAGCGGCATGTCCGGTCCGCCGTTCCAGACCACGTTCCCGACGATCCGGAGGTCGTCGTCGGCGAGCGACGGGTTCGGTACGCCGGAGCCGGCCGGTGGCACGACCGGCCCGGCCACCTGGAGGTGCTGCCACCCGCTCTGGTAGCCGGGCGGGTTCATGACCAAGTTGTTGGCCACCACGACATGGCGGTTCGGGATCCACTGGCCGTCGGCCGACGCCGAGCCCCAGCCGCCGGCGGTGCGGTGAGCCGTGCAGGTGGCGGCGTCGCCGTCGCACCCTCGGGCACCGTGTACGACCTCGAGCACGTGGCTCCGTGCGCCGACCCGGTACAGCGTGTTGTACGCCAACAGGACGTTGTAGCCACCGTTCACTCCCAGTCCGGCGCCGTCGGTGTCGTGCACCACGTTGTTGACCACTGCGATTCCGTAGGCCTCGTACCTGAGCCACGGCGCCGCCATGAACTCGAACCCGGTCCCCTGGCCCGCGGTGAACCCGCCAGTTCCGCACGAGTGGAACTCATTGCCCTCGACCAACAGATACGCGCTGCCACCCTTGGCATAGGCGCACCAGTCGCCGGCGTCGTGGACGACATTGCCGAGCAGGTGCCCGTACTGCACCGCGACCATGTCGACAGCGTTGTCCCACGCGCCACCGAGGTCAGAGTCCTCGACGAACACGTGGTCGGACTGGTTGAACTTCACCACCTCCTGGGCAGCGCCGCGGCCGTTCATCACGACCCGGCGCAGCAGCACGTTGCTGCAGCGTTCGCAGTGGAAGGCGTCGCCGGCTCGGTCGACCGCCACTCCCAGCACGTACAGGTGCCGGACATCGAAGACGTTGAGATCGCCCCCCAGGACGGCGCGGCCGGGCACTTCTGACTCGATGACGACCGGTGCCCGGGAGGTGCCCCAGCGGTGCTCGAGGTACGAGGGCAGAGTGCCGGCGGCGTACCGACCGGGCCGCAGGAGGACGCGAAAGCCGGTCGACAACGTCGTCGACGACGGGATGCGGCGCCATGCCTCGGCAAGCGTCGCCAGCGCCGCGCTCGACGACGTCCCGCTTGCGGCGTCGTTCCCCCCGGGAGCCACCCACAGGGTCGTCCACGACCCGTAGCTGCTGCGAAAGCGGCCGGTCACCGGGTCAACCGGCCACGACGCCGCTCCCCCTGCCGACGGGGCGGTCGTCGTGGTCGTCGTGGT
>CAJANQ010000234.1 GCA_903941145.1 uncultured Actinomycetes bacterium | reverse complement strand
CTGGGCCGCGGCCAGCGCGCCCTGCTCGTGCACGGCATCGGTCAGACGCCGCAGACCGGGCACGGACGCGGGGCCGAGCACGACGCAGCCGTCGTCGGTGCGGCCGTCGGGCGCCACCGCCAGGTACGCCACGGTCGTCAGGGCCACGCCGCCCGCCGCCATGCGGCGGTGGAAGTCGACCAGCTCGTCGGTGACGACGCCACCCTTGGAGCGGCCCTCGAACGTCGCTGCCTTCACGATCCGGTTGCGCAGGGTCAGCGGGCCCAGCTGGGCGGTCTCGAACACCGTGCTCATCGTTGGTCCTCGTCCTCGCCGGGCTCGACCGCCCGCTCGTCGATGCGCTCCAGCAGACCCGGGGTGATGGCGGCGGCCGTCGGGGTCACGATGCCCTTCCAGTCGACCAGCACCCGCAGCGCCACCACCACGACGACGTCGATCGCGGTCGCCAGGTTCGTGTGCACCTTGAAGTGCTCGGTGAGCACGACGAACACCAGCACGCCGACCAGCGCCGCAAGGGCGTTGGGCTTGCCCGGCTTCAAGATGGCTGGGTGACGCCCCATCATCAGGTCGGCGAGGATCCCGCCGGATACCGCCACCACCGAGCCGAGCACCACGGCGATGAACGGGCTGAGCCCCACGAGGAGGGCCTTCTCGGCGCCGACGGCGCCGAACAGGCCCATCACGAGCGCGTCGGCCAGGAACAGGAGGCGTCCCAGACGTCGGAACCAGTGGTGCAGGAACGTCGTGATGAACGCAGCCAGGATCACCGTCACGGTGAACCACGGCGTCCTGAGCGCGTCGGGCGGGATGGTGCCGGTGAGCATGTCGCGCACGATGCCGCCGCCGAACCCCAGGCACGCTGCGATCACGACGACGCCGACCACGTCGTAGTCGGGCTCGTCGACCACCATCAGCGCGCCCTGCACGGCACCCACTGCGGTGGCGGCCACCGACAGCCCGAAGTCGGACAGGGCGGTGTTGGCCTCGACCGGGGGCGGACCGGCCGCCAACGCATGGGCGAGGAGCGAGAACCCCAACGGCCTACATGCCGTCCATGGGCGCCATCGTGGTCGACGTGGCGTCGGCCGGGTCGGGCTTGCCGTCGACCGTGACGTCGACGATCGCCATCATGCCGTTGTCCTCGTGGGCGAGGATGTGGCAGTGGAAGACGAACTTCCCGGTGAAGTCGGCGAACCGCTGACGGATCACGACCTCGCCCTTGGCGGGAATCTTGACGATGTCCTGAAGGCTGGCGGCGTCGTAGGGCTTGCCGTTCACCGACATCACCTGGAAGTCGTTCACGTGGATGTGGAACGGGTGGTCCTCGCCGGTGACGTTCTTGAGGGTCCACTCCTCGACCGTGCCCAGCTTGGGCGTGTACATGGTCGTACCGTTGAACTGCTCGCCGTTGATGAAGAACTTCCCGGCCTTGTTGTCCTCGCTGAACACCACGGTCCGCCGCTCGGCGACCTCGGCGTCCTGCAGGTCCGGCAGCGTGCCCATGGTGGTGGGCTGTGAGGGGGTGGCCACGGCCTCGCCGGCGACGTTGACCGTCATCAGCACCCGCTCGCCGTAGACGTCACCCTCCGGGCCCTGGTTGTAGGTCAGGGTGCGCAGCTTGTAGCTGCCGGCCTCGGGCCAGGTCACCAGCACGTCGAACCGCTTGCCCGGGGGCAGCAGCAGCGTCTGCTTCTGGTCCACGCGGCCGACCGGGTTGGCGTCCTCGGCCAGCACGCTGAACTTCGTGCCGTCCATCTCCAGCCGGTACCAGATGTCGGCACTGAAGTTCGCGAGGCGGAGCAGCTGGGTCTGTCCCGGCTGCGAGGTGAGCACCGGGTTGACCATGCCGTTGACCATGCGGGTGGTCGGTGCGTTCGAGTCGATGTTCTTCGTGAGAATCGCGTTGTTCTTGTCGAGCTGGTAGTCGTGCAGCCCGATCAGGCGCTCCTTGAGGCCGGTCGCCAGGTCCGCCGGCAGCCGCTCGCTCAGACCGTTGACGACGAGCGTGCCGAACAGGCCGGCCATGACCTGGGCCTCGGTCAGGCCGTGCAGGTGCGTGTGGTACCAGTAGGTCCCTGCGGCCAGGTCCTTCGGGGTCTCGACGACGATCGGGTTGGTCGACGACGGCTCCATGACGCGCAGCACGTTGTCGGAGATGCCGACCGGCGACACGTGGAGGCCGTGCTCGTGCAGGTTGGTCTTCTGGGGCAGGTTGTTGATCAGGTTGAACTTGAGCGTGTCGCCCGGGCTGATGACCAGCGTCGGGCCGGTGAAGCTGCCGGTGAACGTCATGCCCTTCACCTTCACCCCGCCGACCTCGTACTCGCCCTCACGCACGTCGAACGTCAGCTCCAGCACGCCGTTGGTGCTGGTGATCACCGGGGGCTCGG
>CAJANQ010000233.1 GCA_903941145.1 uncultured Actinomycetes bacterium | reverse complement strand
TGGCTGGTGGAGTTCTGCGCCACCAACCCGGTCCGCCGCGCCGGGGTGGCCCTAGTGCCGCTCATCTTCGACCCGGAGCGTGCGGTCAAGGAGGTCGAGGCGCTGGCCGGGATGCCCGGCATCAAGGGCGTCATGGTCCCGACGATGTGGCACGACAAGCCGTCGTACGGACACCCGGTCTACGACCCGTTCTGGCAGGTGTGCGCCGAGGCCGGCCTGGTGGTCCATACGCACTCGGGCGAGGGCGACTGGCCCTCCTACAACGACAACTGGGCACAGTTCGTGCTCGAGGTGCCGTTCTGGACGCACCGCATCCTTTGGCAGCTGCTGCTGTCGGGGAAGTTCGACAAGTTCCCCGGCCTCAAGTACGCCGTGGTGGAGTGCGGCTCCTACTGGCTCGGCGACCTGCTCTGGAAGGCCGACACCACGTTCGGCGCCAACTTCAAGGTGAAGAAGCTGGCCTCCCGGACCAAGGGCCTCATCTCCCGTCTCCCGTCGGAGTACTTCGGCGAGAACGTCTTCATCGGGGCCTCCACCATGAACCCGGAGGAGATCCGCCGCCGGCACATGAACGGGGTCGACTGCCTCATGTGGGGCACCGACTACCCGCACCCGGAGGGTTCCTGGCCCCACACCAAGGAACGGTTGTCGACCGACTTCCAGCAGGTGTCGGTCGAGGACACCCGGCTGCTACTGGGGCTCAACGCGATGAAGTGCTACGACCTCGACGTCGACGGCCTCAACGAGATCGCGTCCCGGGTCGGCCCCACGCCGACCTCGCTCAACCAGGACCTGGGCCTGCGCACGCCTGACGACGCGATCCGGACCGCCCGCTGGTGGTTCGACGCCCATGGCATGGACTGGAAGGGCTGAGCCCATGGACACCGTGACCACCTCTGACGTCGGGCCGATCTCGGTCGACGGCGCCGTCGCCGTCGTCACCGGCGGTGCCAGCGGCATCGGCCGCGTGGTCGTCGAGGCGCTCCTCGACCAGGGCGCGACCGTCTACGTCGCCGACGTCGAGCAGGTGGCGCTCGAGGCAGCCGTCGCCGAGCTGGCCGACCGTGGGCCGGTCGTCGGTGCGGTCCTCGACGTGACCGACGAGGCCGCCACCGCGGCGCTGGCCGACCGGGTGTTCTCCGAGCACGGCCGCTGCAACTTCCTGTTCCTCAACGCCGGGGTGACCTCGGGCGGCGGGGGACTGCCGTGGCAGCAGGAGCCCAACGACTGGCGCTGGTGCCTGGGCGTCAACGTGGTGGGCATCGGCATCGGCGTGTCGGCGTTCGTGCCCCGCATGATCGAGTCGGGGGTCCCCGGCCAGGTCGTCCTCACCGGCTCCAAGGACGGCGGCATCGCGCCGGTGCCGACGGCGTCGGTCTACGCGGCCTCCAAGGCGGCGGTCAGCTGTTTCGCCGAGTCGCTGCAGCACAACCTGGTGGCCCAGGAGACCCAGGTCCGGGCATCGGTCTTCTACCCGTCGGGCGGTCTCATGGATACGGGCCTCTACACCGCGGCCCGCAACCGGCCCGCAGAGCTGGAACGGACCGGCGACGGCACCGGCCGCGCGTCCATGACGTTCGACCAGCTCAAGGAGCGGGTGGCGCAGGCGACCGGCAAGGAGCCGCCAGTGGCCGACCTGCCTGAGCTCGGACGGTTCGCCGTGGCGGGTGCCGCCCAGCGAGACTTCCTGATCGCCAAGGAGCTCGGGGCCAGCGCTGAGCTGCTCCGCCGCCGGGCCGACGCCGTCGGCCAGGCCCAGCTGCCGCCCCCTCACGTGATGGGAATCTGATGACCGAGCTCGTCTACAACCCGTACTCGTTCTCCCACCACGAGAACCCGTATGAGACCTACCGGCGACTGCGCGACGAGGCGCCCGCGTACTGGAACGACGAGCTGGAGTTCTGGGTACTCAGCCGGTTCGACGACGTCCTCGAAGGCTTCCGCGACTACGAGACGTTCATCTCGTCCGAGGGCATTGCCCTCGAGGCCCGCCGCGGTGGCGCCCGGGGCGCGGCGATGATGATCGAGGTCGACCCGCCGGATCACACCGCCCTCCGCAAGACCGTCAACCGTGTGTTCACCGGCCGGAAGGTCGCGCTCCTCGAGCAGACCACTCGCGACATCATCTCTGGCTACATCGACTCGTTCATCAAGGACGGTCAGGCCGACCTGGTGTCGGAGCTCACCGGGCCGTTCCCGATGGACGTGATCTCGGCCGTGCTCGGTGTGCCCGAGGGTGACCGCGACGAACTCCGCCACTATGCCGACAAGCTCCTGGTCCGAGAGGACGGGCAGGCCAAGATCCCCGACGAAGCGATCGAGGGCATGCTCGAGCTCGTCGTCTACTTCGACGCGGACATGGCGCGTCGCCGGGACGGCCAGGGCGAGGGCCTGTTCACCGAGCTGGCCCAGGTGGACCTGGATGGTCGGCCGCTGACGGACAAGGAGCTCCTCGGCTTCTGCGTGCTCTTCGTGGTGGCCGGGCACGAGACCACCACCAAGATGGTGGCCAACGCCGTCGAGCTGCTGTCTCGGCACCAGGACCAGCGCGACCTGCTCGTCGCCGACCCCGGACTGATCCCCGGAGCAGTCGAAGAAGTGCTGCGGTTCCACAACTCGACGCAGTACATGCACCGGACCTGCAGCCGCACCCACACCATCCACGGTCAGACCATGCACGAAGGTGACTCGGTGCTCATGCTGATCGGCGCCGCCAACCACGACGAGCGGGAGTTCGGGCCGACCGCCGAGGTGTTCGACATCACCCGCCGGCCCGAGCGGAACTTGGCCTTTGGCTACGGCGCGCACTACTGCCTGGGCGCGCAGCTCGCCCGCATGGAAGGTCGGGTGGCTCTCGAGGAGATCCTCCGCCGCATGCCCGACATCGACGTCGACCACGACACCAAGGTGCGGTTCCACAGCGGCAACGTGACCGGGTGGTCGTCGCTGCCGGTGCGGTTCACCCCCGCAGGCTGAGCACCGACCGGGCCGCCGCCTGCATGGCCGGCTCGAACGCCCAGTAGTCGTAGTCGGTGTGGCGCCGTGAGCACACGGGGAGCTCCCGGTACTTCGGGCACTCCTTGACGGCGTCCAGGACCGCCAGCCAGAACTGACCCGTGCAGACGCCGTCGAACTGGGCGCACCAGCTGGTGGTGCGTGGCTCGAGCGGGACCGGCACGTAGGGGCTGCGCGGCCCCAGGATCCCGTGGCCCGACGGGATCTCGGTGTCGGGCGCCACCATCCACGGGCCGACCACGAACCCGGGGTCGCCGAAGACGTGGACCGCCGCGACCTTGGCCATGAGCTCGGGCGGCAGCAGGGCCAGTCCACGCATGACGGCCTCGGCCCCCTGCGAGATGCCGGCCACCACGAAGGCCTGTTCTGGGCAGCGCGCACTGAGCGTGCCGAGCACGCTGACGAGCTCGTCGGCGCCGAGCCGCACGGACTCGTTGAACCCGCCGATGACGGGGAGGTCCTTGGCGGGGTCGGCGCGGGTGTCGAGTCCGGCCATGAGACCGCCCGGGACTGCCGGGTACCCGCCCTCGTCGACGGTGCCGTCGGCGTCCAGGTCGCCCAGCTCGAGGGTGGCGGCGGTGAGGCCGGGGGCCTCTGCTGCCATGCCGTCGCGGAACCGGCGCTGCGCGGCACGAGCCTCCCCGCTGCGGACGGCCATCGAGCTGCCGCGGGCCCAGAGCATCGTGGCGTCGGCGCACGGTCCGTCCGGGACGGCGAACTGTCCGCGGCTGGCCATGGGGGTGCAGGCGGCGGCCAGCAGGAGGCCGGCCGCGAGCACGGTCGTCAGCGTCCGGCGGATCGTCACGGTCCTGCCGGTGGTCACGTCCCTGCTGGAGGTCACGGCCCTGCTGGTGGTCACGGTGCGACGGTAGGAGAACACGCTCGTCGGGTCCACCACCGGCTCCACCGTCTGCCGGACCGGTGCCCTAGCCGTGGCGTCGGAGCCGCGGCATCATGTGGCCATGACGACGAGCTTCACCCGTATGGACGAGTCCACCGCCGAGCAGTGGAACCTGATCATCACCGAGACCATCGCGGCGCAGCCCCGCGTGGCCGAGGGGATCCTGGACATGCTGCGGCGCCTGGAGTCGATCCAGGACGGCTTCTCCTGCAACCAGCTGGTGCACGGCCTGCAGACCGCGACGCTCGCCGAGCAGGCCGGCGCCGACGACGAGGTGGTCGTTGCGGCGCTCTGCCACGACATCGGCAAGCTCATCTCCGTGCCCAACCACCCGCGGATCGCGGCCGAGATCCTGCGGCCCTACGTGCGCCCCGAGGTGTTCACGATGATCCTCGTGCACCAGGACTTTCAGGGGAAGCACTACTACGAGCACCTCGGGGCCAACCCCGACGCTCGAGAGCAGCACCGTGACGCGCTGAGCGACGAGGAGTGGGCGCTCGCCGAGCAGTTCGCCGACGAGTGGGACCAGCGGGCGTTCGACCCGGACGGCGAGACCTACCCGCTCGAGCACTTCGAGCCCAAGGTCCGCGCCGTGTTCGCCAACGCCAAGATGCTCTAGGGCGTCACACCCCTCGGCGACCCTGAAGAAATCCGGCCGCCTTCCGGTGGACCCACTTCAAGGTCGGCGCACACTGCTGACCTTGAAGGACGTCGACCACGGTGCGGTCGGGAACCTGCAAGGTCGCCAGTTCAGGCCTCGGGAAGGGGAGCCGGAATGTATCCACAGTGCCCGCTGTGCAACAGCCAGGACTGCGAGCGGATGACCCGCCAGTACAAGGTGTGGTTCCGCTGCCGGAAGTGCGGCTACCAGTTCGAGTGGGACTTCTGAACCGCCCCTGTGACTGGCCCTGACGCGACGGACGCCCGCCCGGCCGGAGCCGGACGGGCGCACCGTCAGGGGGAGATGTTCCGAGGGAGCGGCTAGTTGCCGCCGTGCCGGCCGCCCATGTCGCCCTTGCCGCCGGGACCGCCCTTGCCGCCGTGGCGAGGGCCGTTGTTGACCATGTCGGTGACCCGCTCGGTCGCCTTGGCCTTGCGGGCGGCGCCCTGCTCGGCGGTCAGCTTGCCCGAGGCCACGTCGGCGTCGATCTTCGTGTTGAGGTCGCCCACCAGGGCCACGATCACGGTGTTCGGGTCGACGTTGTTGGCCTTGGCCACGTCGGCCAGGGTCGTGCCGCTCCTGAGCTGGGTCTCGAGGTCGGTGGTGGAGACGCCGATCGCCTTGGCGGCGGTCGTCAGGAACTCCTGTCGCTTGGCCTGCTGGTTGGCGTCACGCTCGGCGCGCTCCTCCTTGACCTTGGTCTCGACCGACGAGGTGACCTTGTCGGCCTGGGCCTGGGTGAGGGTGCCGTCCTTGACCAGCGAGTCGAGGACGTCCTTCAGGACCTGCTGGGGGCCGTGGCCGTCCTGCGGGCCGCGCCGGTCGGCCCGGGGGCCGGCCTGCTGGTCGGCGACCACGGTCGTCGACGGGTTCGAGGCCGCACCGGCTGCGCCGAGCGGGTTGAGCGCTGCGACCGCCAGACCGCCGACGCCGGCGGTGCCTGCGATGGCCAGACCGGCAACCAACTTCTTGGACTTGGAAACTGCCATGAGGGTGAACTCCTTTGTTCGGGGACAAGGACAGTGTCGGGCCCCCGGGTAAGACCCTCATATGAACGGGTTCGGAAGTCGGGCAGACCTCTCGACCGCTGTCCCTGCTGGTCGGTTCAGCCGTTCCTGGCCCCGAGCGACGGCACGAACGGGTTGCCCTGGGAAGGTGTGACCGCGGTGCCGGGTTGTGGCCGGCATGACCGACCGAGAAGTAGCCGAGCTCCTGCCCGCCCAGCGTGCCGTCGAGGGCGACGGGTTCGTCGTACGCCGTCCGTTCCCGACCATGCAGCGCTCGTACGTCGACCCGTTCCTGCTCTGGGACCACATGGGCCCGGTCGACCACGCGCCGGGCGAGGGCGTCGGCACCCCGCACCACCCGCACCGCGGCTTCGAGACCGTGACCTACCTGCTCGAGGGCGAGCTCGAGCATCGCGACAGCCTGGGCAACCACGGGTTCCTCGGACAGGGCGACACCCAGTGGATGACTGCTGGTCGCGGCGTGATCCACAAGGAGGGTCCGAGCGAGGCGTTCAAGGCCCGTGGCGGCACCCTCCACGGTCTTCAGCTGTGGGTGAACCTGCCGGCCGCCGAGAAGATGCGGCCGGCGTCCTACCAGGACATCCGTGCCACCGAGGTCGCAGTCGTCGAGCCGTCCGAGGGGGTCACGGCACGGGTGATCGCCGGCGAGGCGTTCGGCGTCCAGGGCCCCGGCCGCACGGTGACGCCCATCAACTACACGCACCTGACGATGGCCCCCGGGTCGGTGGCCCGCACCGCCGTGCCGGCCGACCACCACGTAGTGGCGTACCCGCTCGTCGGGTCGTTCTCGGTGCCGTCGGCCCACGGTGACGACGTGGTCGTGCCCGAGGCGGTCATGGCGATCTTCGCCCCGGGCGACCAGGTCGAGCTCCACGGTCCCGCCGACGGTGCCCCGGCCGAGGTGATCCTGCTGACCGGCCAGCCGCTCAACGAGCCGGTCGTGCGCGAGGGGCCGTTCGTCATGAACACCCGCGCCGAGCTCCTGCAGGCCTTCGAGGACTACAACGCGGGCCGGTTCGTCGAGGCCTGAGCCCCGGTCCGGGAGCGCCTCCTGCAGGCGGTCCCGGGGCCCGAAAATTCCCGCGAAGAGCCCTTGCTCGCGGTCCGAACGTGTGTTCGTATTGACCTCCGTCCATTTTCCGGGGGAGGACCGCATGGGGACCACAGAAGTACGAGCCGCACTGGCGATCGCGGTGCAGATCGGGCAGCCGGTGCTGCTCTGGGGCGACCCTGGCCAGGGCAAGACGTCCGTGCTGCTGCAGGTCGCCGACGCCCTCGACCGCCCGTGCGAGGTAGTCATCGGGAGCATCCGTGAGGCCTCTGACTTCGCGGGGCTGCCCATGCGGGTGGGCGACTCGGTCAGCTTCGTCCCGCCGTCCTGGGCGGTCCGGTGCATCGACGAGCCGACCACCGTGGTGTTCCTCGACGAGCTGACCACCGCGCCGCCAGCGGTGCAGGCCGCCATGCTCCGGGTCGTCCTCGACCGGGAGGTCGGCGACCTCCGTCTGCCGTCCACCGTGTCGATCGTGGCGGCGGCCAACCCGCCCGAGTCGTCGGCCGGAGGCGACGACCTCTCGGCCCCGCTCGCCAACCGGTTCTGCCACCTGGACTGGGAGCTCGAGGCCAAGGACTGGGTCGCCGGCATGGTCGGCGGCTGGCCGCTGCCCGACCTGCCCCGTGTGCCCGCCGACCACTCGGCGCTCGTCCACAAGTGGGAGGTCCTGGTGGCGGGGTTCGTCACCGCACGGCCCACCGCGCTGTCGTCGGTGCCCGACGACGTGGCCGGAATGGGTCGGGCCTGGCCGTCGCCCCGTTCGTGGACCGCTGCCGCCCGTGCTGCCGCTGCGGCCGACGCCGCCGGCGTGCACTCCCGGGTGCGGTCCCTGCTGGTGAACGGGCTCGTGGGCGAGGGCGCCGGCATGGAGTTTCTCCGCTACGCCGACCGGCTCGACCTGCCCGACCCCGAGGTGGTGCTGGCCGACCCGACCCAGCTGCCCGTGTCCTCGCGGTCCGACCTGCTGCTGGCTTCGCTGGCCGGCATCACTGCTGCAGTGGCCGCCGACTGTTCCGAGGAGCGCTGGCACGCGGCCTTCGAGGTCCTGGCGCACGTCTGCGACTGCGGCCAGCCCGACGTCGCCGCGCTGTCTGCCAACCACCTGCTGCCACTGCGCCAGCCCGGCTGGTCGGCGCCCGCCGCTGCCGCCGCGTTCCTGCCGGTACTCCGCGACGCAGCGCTCGTATGACGGCGACCCGCGTCCGGCCGCTCGCACCGGCCGACGCCACGTTCCTGGCCGCGGCCCGCCTGCGCGCCGCCCGGCAGCAGGCCTACCTGGCGTCGGCACTGTTTGCCCTCGTGCCGGTCGACACGCCGGGCCACGGCACGTTCTCCGTCGACGGCTACTGGCGGCTCTACGTCGACATGGACCAGGCCCGGGCGTGGGGGGTGGAGGCGAGCGCGGCGGTCCTGCTGCACGAGGTGCACCACCTGGTCCGCTGCCACCACGACCGTGCGGCCCGGGCCAAGGTTGCGCCGCACGAGCGCGAGCTGTGGAACTACGTCGCCGACGCCGCCATCAACGACGACCTGGTCGCCGACGGCCTGCCGCTGCCTGACCCGGTGCTGCCGCACCACCTGGGCCTGCCGGCCCGTGGGGTGGAGGAGCACTACTTCGAAGCGCTGCGCAACCGGTGGGGCGTGGACCCGTGCCGTTGCGGCTCCGGCTCGGGCGGCGCGCGCCTGGGGGTCGAGCTCGACGACGAGGCCGACGTGGACAAGGTCGACGACCTCGACGCCCAGGCCGTCCGCCGTGACGTCGCGCACCAGGTGGCTCAGGCCGTGGACCGGGGCGAGCGAGTGTCGCCGGGCCTTGTCCTGTGGGCCCGCGCCTACCTGGACCCGCAGGTGCCGTGGCAGCGGGTGCTGCGCAGCGCGCTGAGCCGTCCGCTGCGCGCCGTCGTCGGTGCCTCCGAACCCACGTGGACCCGGCCGGACCGGCGGGCCGCATCGGTCCCGCACGTGCTCCGTCCTGGGTCCCGTCGCGTGCGGCCCCAGGTGGCGGTCGTCATCGACACCTCGGGCTCGATGTCTCGGTCGCTGCTCAACGTCGCCGTGACCGAGATCGACGCCATCGTCCGGCGGTCCGGGGCGGCGACGACGGTGGTTGTGTGCGACGAGGTGGCGGCGTCGCCGCAGCACGTCCGCACGATCGCAGAACTCCAGCTCACCGGTGGCGGCGGGACCGACATGCGGGTAGGGATCGACGCGGCGCTGCAGCTCCGGCCCTGTCCGCAGATCGTTGTGGTGCTGACGGATGGCCTCACACCCTGGCCTGTCGCTGCGCCCGCGGGCACCACGCTCGTGGCAGTGGTCATCGGCAACGACGCTCCGCTGCCGAAGGGCGAGCGCATCGTGGCGCTGCGGGTCGAGGGTGAACGGTGACCCCGGCAGTGCTGCTCGATCGGCTGGTCCGACGGGCCACCGCGGACGGCCACCTGCCCGAGTGCCCTCGTCCCGGTCTCCCGGTCGACGACTGCGACTGGTGCCGGTTCGCACTCTGCACGCCCGAGGTCGACCGGCTGGCCCAGCTGGGCGCCGACGCCGTCGCCCTGCGCGAGGCGCCGAGCGACCAGACCGACTCGGTGGCGTGGGTCGTCGCCGCCACCGATCTCTGTCACCAGTTCGACGCCGTCGACCTTGACGCCGTGCTCGTCCCCGGCGCGCGCCGGGCGGTCGACGAAGCCCGTGACGAGGTGGGCGCGGACATTGCAGTGCTCGGGCGGCTGCTCGACCAGGTCGTTGCACCGGGCGCCGGACTCGACCGCCGTTGCTGCGTCGCCGCCGGTGCGCTCACTGCCGCGGCGCTCCGGGCGGGGCACGCCGATGCAGTCCCGCCCACCATGCCCGACGCGCTCCTCCGACGCGCCACCGACGCGTCCGCCGCGCTCACCGAAGAGCTGCAGGTCACCACGCTGCTGCCGCTCCTCGAGCACCTGCAGTGGCGGGGCCTGCCGCGGCTGCTGACCCAGCCTGAGTGGGAGCGCCGGCCCGCCCCCGAGGACGCGGTCGGCGTGGCCGACACCGGGCTGCTCGCCGGGTCGCTCGAGGCGCTCGTGGTGGAGTCCGTCGTGGACCGCTGCACCGACGAGTTCCTGCAGATCGGCCGGGAGCTCGCAGCGGTGGACGGGCAGTCGCAGCTACGTCGGCCGCGCTGCCCGGTCCGCTACTCCTCGCAGACGCGGCGCACCGTGTTCCGCCGGCTCCGGGTCGACTGGAGCCTCACGCTGGTCGACACCGGACGGGCCGACTTCTGGGACCAGCGCTCGGACGGCGACGACGTGGTGGTGGACGTCCCGTGGACCGTGGCTGCCGCCGTGCAGCTGGGGGCGCGTCACGGTCTGGCGTCGGCGGTGGCACCCTGACGCCATGTTCCGACCCGAACGCATCGAGCCAGGCCCAGGTCAGGAGTCGGTCTGGGACTTTCCCCGGCCGCCGCGCCTGGAGCCCGTCGCCGAACGTCTGACCGTGACGGTCGCCGGGGTCGTGGTGGCCGACACCACGGTCGGGTTCCGCGTGCTCGAGACCTCGCAGGCGCCCGCCTACTACTTCCCGCCGGACGACGTGGACCCGACGTTCCTGCGAGCGAGCAGGTCCCAGACCTGGTGCGAGTGGAAGGGCGCGGCCAACTACGTCGACGTGGTGGTGGGGGACCGGACCGTGCCGGACGCGGCGTGGACCTACCGCACGCCCACGGCCGGGTTCGCGCCGATCGCCGGCTACTTCGCCTTCTACGCGCAGAAGGCGGACCGGTGCACCGTGGGCGACGACGTCGTGCTGCCCAACGACGGTGACTTCTACGGCGGCTGGATCACGTCCCGGGTGGTCGGCCCGTTCAAGGGCGCACCGGGTACCCGCGGGTGGTGAGGCACGGGCCGCGGAGGGTCTGTTCGCTAGGGTGAATCCATGACCTCGACCCAGCAACCTCGGTCGCGCCCGGGCGGCGGCGACCCCGCCTCGCGGGGCCTCATCCTCGTCGGTGTGGCAGTGGTGCTCGGCCTCATCATCCTGATCAAGGGTGGTGGCGTCGGCTACGAGCACAGCACCAAGTCCGTGGACGTGCCCGACAACGGCGCGGTCACCACCACGACCGCTGCGCCGACCACGACCGTGGCCACCGTGGCCCCCGCCGACGTGCCCGTCGTGGTGGCCAACGGCTCCGGCCAGACCGGTCTGGCCAAGACCGTCGCCAACAACCTGAAGACAGCAGGGTTCACCAACACGACGCCGACCGACGCCGTCGGGACGCCTCCGTCGACGACCGTCTACTTCGCGCCGAGCTACGAGACGAGCGCCCAGGCCATCGGGTCCCAGCTGCAGCTCGACTCCAGTCGGGTCCAGGCGCTGCCGACCGGCGCCAAGCTGGCCAAGATCCAGCCCGACAACGTCGGCGTGATCGTGGTCCTGGGCCAGGACGCCTCGGCCGCCACCTCGGGCACGTCAGGCTCGTCCGGCAGCAGCACGACCAGCACCACCACGACGACCACACCCTGACGTCGTCGTGCGCGTCGACCTGAGCTCGACGCTCGCCCCGTTCGTCGCGGCGCCGACCGCGTCGGTGGTCGCGGTCGACTTTGACGGCACGCTCGCTCCGATCGTCGACGAACCGGCCATCGCCCGCCCGCTCGAGGGTGTGGCCGACGTGCTGTCCGACCTCTCGGGCCGACTGGGCGAGGTCGCCGTGGTCTCCGGCCGGCCGGTCGGGTTCCTGGTCCCCATCTTCCCGACGTCCGTGACGCTGGCCGGCCTGTACGGCCTGGAGGTGGTCCGCGGCGGCAAGCTCGAGGAGCATCCGGGTGCCGAGGGCTGGCGGCGGCAGATCGCGGCCATCGCGGCCGTTGCCGAGCTCGAGGCCCCCGACGGTCTCCGGGTCGAGCGGAAGGGGCTGTCGCTCACGCTGCACTACCGCGGTCGTCCCGACCTGGCCGAGGAGTCCCTCCGACTGGCCACGACCTGGACCGACGGCACGGGCCTGGCCGTGCGCCCCGCCAAGATGAGCGTCGAGGTGCACCCGCCGGTCGCCGAGGACAAGGGCACGGTGCTGGCCCGCCTGGCTGCCGACCGTCAGGGCCCGGTGATGTTCGTGGGCGACGACGTGGGCGACCTTCCGGCGTTCGACATGCTCGACGCGCTGGCCTCAGAAGGCCGGCCGGTGCTGCGGGTCGCGGTGGCGAGCGACGAGTCGCCGGACGGCCTGGTGTCGCGCGCCGACCTGGTGGTCGACGGCCCCCACGGCGCCGCTCAGCTGCTGCACACCCTCGCAGTGCTCCTCGCCTGACCCCGCGTCCCCACCCCTGCTCTTCGGCGGAAGAGGGACGATCGTCGAGGACAGGGGACCTCAGTCAGCGGCGGCGAGCTGGTCGGCGAGCCAGTCGGCAGGTGTGCGCCGTGCGGCGAGGCGTCGCAGCTCGGCGGCCCGCTCGGTCCGGTCGTAGCCATGGCGGTCGAGCGCGTTGGCCAGCGCCTCGGCGGTCGCCTCGACGTCGAACGGGTGCACCCCGTCGGCAGCCTCGCCCAGCTCGGCCCAGGCGCCGGCCTCGGTGGACAGCACCAGCTGTGCGCTGCGCTCGTTGAGCACCGGGGCCTCCTTGGCCACCAGGTTGAGACCGTCCCGCACGGGGTTGACGACGACCACGTCGGCGCGGCGCAGTGCGGCGAGCGACCGGGGGTAGTCGTCGTGCGTCTCGAGCACGACGGGCCGCCAGCCGGGCGTGCCCCAGCGGTCGTTGACCCGGGCGGCAGCAGCCTCGACCTCGTCGCGGTAGCGGGCGTACGCCGGCACCGACTCGCGGGACGGGTAGCAGCAGGCGAGGAACTCGACGTGGCCGCGCAGGTCCTCGCGCCGCTCGAGCAGCCGGTCGTAGGCGGCGAAACCGCGCACGATGTTCTTGGACAGCTCCATGCGGTCGACCCGCACCAGCAGCCGTCGGTCCGCGACCCGGACCGACAGGTCGGCGAATGCCTGCTCGCAGGCCGGCGAGGTGGCCGACTCCGCCAGCGCAGCGGTGTCGATGCCGAGGGGCGAGGCGAACACCTGGGCCGGCGGGGTGAGCCGCTCGGTGGCCAGGGTGGCGGAGAAGCGCTCGGCCCAGCGTCGCGTGTGGAACCCGCAGGCGTGGTGGGCGGCGAGCGAGGTCATGAGCTCTCGCCGCACCGCTGGCGGGAGCACGGACATGCCGTCGGGCCCGGCGAACGGCGTGTGGTGGAAGTGCACCAGCGAGAGGTCGGGCCGGGCGTCGCGTACCTCTGGGGCCAGGAGGGTCAGGTGGTAGTCCTGCACGAGCACGACGCCACCGTCGGGGGCGTGCTCGACCACCGCCCGGGCGAACGCTCGGTTGACGTGCCGGTAGGCGGCCCACGCCTCCCACCAGGCGGCGTCGAAGTTGGGCTCGCGCGGCGTGTCGAAGAGTCCGTGGTGCACGAACCACAGCGTCTCGTTGGAGATGGTGTCGTAGGCGAGCCGGTGCTCCTCCGGGTCCAGGTCGAGCAGACGGACACCACCCGCGGTGGTGCCCGCCGCGGCGACCTGCCGGTCGGCGTCGGTGAGGGGTGCGGCGATCCACGTGGCCCGGCCCGAGTCGAGCAGCGGGGCCAGGCCGCCAGCGAGCCCTCCGCCACCGCGGCCGGCGACGATCCCGTCGTCGGTCTGGCGGTACGTGACCGGTCCCCGGTTGGAGACGATGACGACAGGTCGCGCCGAGTCCTGGAGGTCGGTCGTGTGGTCGGACATCGCGGCACACCCTATGGCGGCCTGCATACGGCGCGTCCCGTCCTACGCTGCCGCGGTGCGCATCGTGGTCGCCCCCGACAAGTTCCGCGGCACCGCGGACGCGGCCACCGCGGCCGCTGCGCTCGCCGACGGTCTCCGGGCCGCGGGCCACGAGGTCGTGACCGTCCCGATGGCCGACGGCGGCGAAGGCACGCTCGAGGCGCTCGGCGGCGCCAACCGCACCACCACGGTGAGCGGCCCGCTGGGTGACCCGGTCGACGCCGAGTGGCGGCTGTCCGGCCGCACCGCCGTGGTCGAGATGTCGCGGGCCTCGGGGCTGCTGGTGGCGGGCGGTGCCGAGGGCAACGACCCAGTGGCGGCCACGACCTACGGCACGGGCGAGCTCCTCCTCGACGCCGTCGAGAAGGGCGCCCGCAGGATCGTGGTGGGCCTGGGCGGGTCGGCGACGACCGACGGCGGGCTGGGTGCGCTCCGGGCCATGTACCCGCTGCAGCGGTTCAAGGGGATCGAGCTGGTGGTGGCGTGCGACGTGGCCACGCGGTTCACCGACGCCGCCCGGGTCTTTGCGCCGCAGAAGGGCGCAGGTGCAGTCCAGGTCGAGCTGCTCGAGCGACGGCTGGCCGCCCTCGTCGACGTCTACCTGACCGACTACGGCGTCGACGTGTCCGAGGTGCCTGGCGCCGGCGCAGCGGGTGGTCTGGCTGGCGGGCTCCTGTGCGCCGGCGCGCAGCTGGTCCCCGGCGTCGAGCTGGTCGGTGACCTGGTCGGGCTCTGGGACGCGGTCGAGGAGGCCGACCTGGTGGTGACGGGGGAGGGCCTGCTCGACGTCGAGTCGTTCGACGGCAAGGTGGTCGGCGGGGTGGCGGCACTGGCGCTGGACCTGGGGGTGCCGACCGTGGCGGTGGTCGGCGCGGTCGACCCCGACGGTCTCGACGAGGTGCTCCCCGACGGGCTCCGCGTGGTGTCGCTGACCGACGAGTTCGGCTCCGAGCGGTCGCTCGGCGACGTGGCCGGGTGCCTCCGGGACGTGGCTGCGACGCTCGTCTGACCGGGACCGGGAAGCACAGGGTTGCCGGTCGGGTTGGTGCGACCGGTACGATCCGCCAGCGACGCGGCCCCCCGGAGGACCCCAATGACCGTCAAGATCCGCATCCCCACGACCCTGCGCCCCCTGACCGGCGGCGAGTCCGAGGTCGAGGTCGAGGCCACCACCGTCGCCGAGGCGTTCGACGCCCTCGAGGCGGCGCACCCGGGCTTCCGTGAGCGTCTGTACGACGAGTCCGGCAACCTGCGCCGGTTCGTCAACGTGTTCGTCGCCGACGACGACGTCCGCTACCTCGAGGGTGCCGCCACCGCAGTGCCCGAGGGCGAGACGATCTCGATCATCCCCGCCGTCGCCGGCGGCTGATCCAGCCCCGGTCCCGCAGGGATCCCCCGGCCGGTGACCCGGCCGGGCGCCTAGCACTCTCCATCTCAGACTGCTAACTTTTCTGGCACTCGCCGTGGCCGAGTGCCAGCGAGCACCAGCAGTCGAGAACCCCCGGACGGCGTCGCCGTCCCGGCACCGATGGAGGAACCATGGCCAAGATCATCCAGTTCGACGAGGAAGCACGCCGCAAGCTCGAGTCGGGCATGAACCAGCTGGCTGACGCCGTGCGCGTCACCCTCGGCCCCAAGGGCCGCAACGTGGTGCTCGCCAAGAAGTGGGGCGCCCCGACGATCACCAACGACGGCGTCTCAATCGCCAAGGAGATCGAGCTCGAGGACCCCTACGAGAACATCGGCGCCTCGCTGGTCAAGGAGGTCGCCAAGAAGACCGACGACGTCGCCGGTGACGGCACCACCACCGCCACCGTGCTGGCCTGGTCGATGGTCCGCGAGGGCCTGCGCAACCTGGCCGCCGGCGCCAACCCGATGGGCGTGAAGCGCGGCATCGAGGCCGGCGTCGCCGCTGCCGTCGCCAAGATCCACGAGCTGGCCGTCGAGGTCGACTCGAAGGACCAGATCGCCCAGGTCGCCGGCATCTCGTCGGCCGACCCGCAGATCGGCCAGATGATCTCCGAGGCCATCGACAAGGTGGGCAAGGACGGTGTCATCACCGTCGAGGAGTCCAACACCTTCGGCCTCGAGATGGACCTGGTCGAGGGCATGCGGTTCGACAAGGGCTACATCTCGCCCTACATGGTCACCGACACGGACCGCATGGAGGCCGTGCTCGACAACCCGTACATCCTGTTCGTGTCGTCCAAGATCACGACCGTCCGCGACCTGGTCCCGCTCCTCGAGAAGGTCATGCAGGGCGCCCGCCCGCTCGTGATCATCGCCGAGGACATCGAGGGCGAGGCGCTGGCCACCCTGGTCGTCAACAAGATCCGCGGCACGTTCTCGTCGGTCGCCGTGAAGGCCCCCGGGTTCGGCGAGCGTCGTAAGGCGATGCTGCAGGACATGGCCATCCTCACCGGTGGCACCGTCATCGCCGAAGAGGTCGGCCTCAAGCTCGAGAACGTCGACGTCGAGCTGCTCGGCTCGGCCGAGCGCGTCGTGGTCACCAAGGACGAGACCACGATCATCAGCGGTGGCGGCTCCCGCGAGGACCTCGACGGCCGCATCGCCCAGATCAAGGCCGAGATCTCCAACACCGACTCGGACTACGACAGCGAGAAGCTCCAGGAGCGTCTGGCCAAGCTGTCCGGCGGCGTGGCCGTCCTCAAGGTCGGCGCCGCCACCGAGGTGGAGCTCAAGGAGAAGAAGCACCGCATCGAGGACGCCGTCAGCACCACCAAGGCCGCCATCGAGGAGGGTGTCGTCGCCGGTGGTGGCGTGACCCTGCTCCGCGCCCAGGCCGCCGTGCTCGAGGTCGCCGAGACGCTCTCCGGCGACGAGGCCACCGGTGCCCGCATCATCGCCCGGTCGCTCGAGGGTCCCCTGAAGCAGATCGCCGAGAACTGCGGTCTCGAGGGCGGCGTGGTCGTCGAGAAGGTGCGCTCGCTGCCTGACCCGGCCGAGGGCCTGAACGGTGCGACCGGCGAGTACGTGAACCTGGTCGAGGCCGGCATCATCGACGCCGCCAAGGTGACCCGCTCGGCGCTGCAGAACGCGGCGTCCATCGCGGCGCTGTTCCTGACCACCGAGGCCGTCGTCGTCGACGCCCCGGAGAAGGGTGCCGGCGGCGGCATGCCGGACATGGGTGGCATGGACTTCTGACCGTCGCCCAGCGCACTGGTCGACCTCGGGCGGGCCTCCGGGCCCGCCCGTGGCGCGTCCGGGGACCAGTCGCGCCGCCGCGGCGCACCGCGGGCAAGATGGCCGGGTGACCGTGCTCCTCGCTACCGTGACCGCCGGCAAGGTCGGTCTCTACCTGGCGGTCGTGTCGGTCGGCGTGCTGTCGGGGATCCTGTCCGCACTGCTGGGGGTCGGCGGCGCCGTCGTCACCACACCCGCCGTGCGGTTCATGGGCGCCACGCCGATCGAGGCGGTCGGGTCCACGGTCCCGGCCATCCTCCCCGGCGCGATCTCCGGGTCCTGGCGCTACGCCAAGGAGGGCCTGGTCGAGTGGCGCACTGCCCTCGGCCTGGGCGCGGCCGGCGCACTCTTCGCCGTCGGCGGCGCCGTGCTATCGGAGTACGTCGACGGCCGGGTGCTCATGCTCCTGACCGCGGCGCTCATGCTGTGGTCCGGGATCTCGGTGGCCCGCGGCGGCCGGAAAGGTCCGGCGCCGACCGGGCCGCCCGCCGCGGCCGGGGTCGCCGAAGCGTCGGCAACCGCTGCGCCGGCCACGGCGACGGTCCTGCGCGACGTGCCGCGCCACTCGGTCGGCACCATCGCCGGCCTCGGTGCCGTGGCCGGGTTCGTTGCCGGCCTGCTCGGTGTGGGCGGCGGCATCGTCATGGTGCCGATGCTCACCGGGCCACTGAAGTTCCCGGTCCGTGCGGCCACCGCGTCAAGTCTGGTGGCCGTCGCGATCTTCTCGCTGCCGGCGCTGCTGACCCACGCCGTGCTGGGCCACATCAACTGGTTCTTCGCAACGGCGCTCATGATCGGAGTGGTGCCAGGCGCGCAGATCGGCGCCAGCCTCACGATCCGGTCCTCGGAGCGGACGATCCGCCTGGCCTTCGGCGGGTTCATCGTCCTGATGGCGCTGGTGTTCGCCGCGACCCAGCTGCTGGTCGGCAGCTAGGTCGGGGCCCCGGCCCGTACGATCCACCCATGGCCCGCTCCCGCACCCGCAACGTGCTGGCCCGGCGCATCGAGCCGGGCTCGGCGCGGCGTGGCCCTGAGGCGGTCCTGGTCGAGGAGCCGATGGAGGTCCGGCTGGGCGACCAGACCATGACCACCACCATGCGGACCCCGGGCCACGACTACGAACTCGCAGCAGGCTGGTGCTGGGCCGAGGGGCTGCTCGACGGCCGCACCGTCCGGGAGATCCGCTACTGCGCGACCGGGTCTGCGGTCGACACCGGGTTCAACGTCGTCACGGTGCAGACCGACGGGCCGCCGGTCGACGTCGCTCCCCGGCTGGCCACCGTGTCGAGCTCGTGCGGGATCTGTGGCAGCACCTCGGTCGACGACCTGGTCGAGCGGCTCAGCCCGCTGCCTGCACCCGCCGCGCTGTTCGACGCCGCAGTGCTGGCCGGCCTTGGTGGTGCCGTGCGCGACAGCCAGGAGCTCTTCGACGCCACCGGTGGCAGCCACGCCGCTGCGGCGTGCACCGGCGCTGGCGATCCGCTGGTAGTGCGCGAGGACATCGGCCGCCACAACGCCGTCGACAAGGTCGTAGGCCGGCTCCTGCTCGACGGGTCGCTCCCGGCCACGGGACAGGTGCTCTGGGTGTCGGGCCGGGCGTCGTTCGAGATGGTGCAGAAGGCGTGGGCGGCCGGGTTCGGCGCACTCGTGTCGGTCAGCGCCCCGTCGTCGCTCGCGGTCGACCTGGCCAACCGGGCCCGCATGGTCCTGGTGGGCTTTGCCCGTGACGGTCGGCTGACCGTGTTCGCGGGCGAGGACCTGGTCAGGGGTGACGTGGCCGGTGGCTGAGCACGACCACCCCATGGGGCTGCCCGACGGGGTGCAGTCGGGCCTGCGGCGCCTGGGCCTGCACCCGGAGCTGTGGGCGGCGTGGTCGCCCAACGGCATGGCCCACCAGAAGCCCCGCCACTTCAAGGACATGTTCCGCATCGCCCGGCGCCAGGCGCCCGAGGCCACGTACACGCTCAAGGTCCTGACCCAGGGGGTGTGCGACGGCTGTGCCCTGGGCGTGGCCGGGCTGAAGGACTGGACGCTCGACGGCCCGCACCTGTGCACGACCCGTCTCGAGCTGCTCGAGTTCAACACGATGGGCGCGTTCGCCCCGTCACGGCTGAGCGACCTGAGCCGGTTCGACGGCTGGTCCGGCAAGCAGCTGCGCGAGATGGGCCGGCTCGGGTACCCGATGCGCCGCCGTCGTGGTGAGCCGGGGTTCCGCCAGATCACCTGGACCGAGGCCCTCGACGCTGTGGCCGGCGCCATCGGCGCCACGACCCCCGACCGGGTCGGTATGTACCTGACGTCGCGGGGCCTGACCAACGAGACCTACTACGCGGCCGGCAAGGCGGCCCGCGCGATGGGCGTCGCCAACATCGACTCGGCGGCCCGGGTCTGCCACTCGCCGTCCACCGTCGGTCTGCGCGCCACCGTCGGCGTCGCCGCGTCGACCTGCTCGTTGCAGGACGTCATCGAGTCGGACCTGGTCGTGCTGTGGGGCACCAACCCGGCCAACAACCAGCCCGTGTTCATGAAGTACCTGGAGCAGGCCAAGCGGCGCGGCGCCAAGGTCGTGGTCGTGAACCCGTACCTGGAGCCGGGCCTCGAGCGGTACTGGATCCCGTCGAGGGCCGAGTCCGCGCTCTTCGGCACGACCATCTGCGACCTGCACGTCCCGGTGCGACCCGGCGGCGACATCGCGTTCGCCAACGCGGTCGTGGCGGAGCTGGCGGCCCGTGGCGCGGTGGACGAGCAGTTCGTGGCCGACCACACCGAGGGCTGGGACGAGCTCGTCGCCCGGCTGGGCGACCAGGACCCCGACGCCCGGCTGCAGTCCGCCGGGGTCGACCGGCCCACGCTCGAGGAGTTCTGCGACCTGTATGCCGCGGCCGGCAGCTCAGTACTGATCTGGTCGATGGGCATCACCCAGCACACGTTCGGCGCCGAGGCCGTGCAGGGGATCGTCAACGTGGCACTGGCACGCGGCAACGTCGGCCGTGACGGCGCCGGGCTCATGCCCATCCGCGGCCACTCCGGCGTACAGGGCGGCGCGGAGATGGGTGCCTACGCCACCTCCTACCCGGGCAACGTGCCGGTGGACTCCGACAGCGCCGCAGCGCTCAGCCTCCAGTGGGGGTTCGACGTGCCGGCCGAGCCGGGGCTCACCGCCCCCGAGCTGGTCGAGGCCGCGGCGGACGGACAGATCGACGTCCTGTGGGCCTCCGGCGGGAACTTCCTGGACGTCCTGCCCGACCCCGACGGCGTGCGGGCCGCGCTCGGGCGGGTGCCGCTCCGCGTCCACGCCGACCTGGTCATGACCTCGCAGATGCTGGTGGAGGGCGACGACGTGATCCTCCTGCCGGTCCGCACCCGCTACGAGCAGGAGGGTGGCGGCACGTCCACGACCACCGAGCGACGCATCGCGTTCTCGCCGGAGATCCCCCGGCAGGTCGGCGAGGCAAAGAGCGAGTGGCGGCTCTACGGCGACCTGGCCACCCGCGTCCGGCCCGACCGCTCGGCCGCGTTCCGCTGGGCCGACAACCAGGCGCTCCGCACCGAGATCGCCC
>CAJANQ010000232.1 GCA_903941145.1 uncultured Actinomycetes bacterium | reverse complement strand
GACCGGCTCGTCCTCCTCCTCGAACGTCCCGAACAGCTTGTCCCAGACGATGAGGATCCCTGCGTGGTTGCGGTCCAGGTACTGGCGGTTCGCGCCGTGGTGGGCCCGGTGGTGCGACGGCGTGTTGAACACCTTCTCGAACGCGCCGAGCTTGGGGATCAGGTCGGTGTGGACCCAGAACTGGTAGATCAGGTTGATCGCCCGCGAGTCCTCGATCATCTTCGGCGGGACGCCGAGCAGGGCCAGCAGTCCGGTCGGGACGAACATGCCGAGGGACTCCGCCACGGGCTGACGCAGCGCGGTCGACAGGTTGTAGTGCTCGCTCGAGTGGTGGACCACGTGGATGGCCCACAGGAACCGGCTCTCGTGCTGGAACCGGTGGTTCCAGTAGTAGATGAAGTCCCAGCCCACGAGCGCGAGCGGCCACGCCACTGCCGGGTGCAGGTCCTTGACGATCCGCTTCTCGTACAGGCGGCGCGACGAGGTGCGGGCCGCCCAGGTGCCGCACGCCACGGCGCCGGCGGCAGCCACCGCGCCGAGTGCTGCGACGCCGGACGACTTCTTGAGCGCCCGGAGCTTCTCGCGACGGGTGGCGGGGACGGCGGGGCAGGCCACCACGCCAGCGTCGGCGGTGTCGGCCGCGACCAGGTCCGCGGTCGCCTCCGGGAGCGACCCGGCCTCCAGGTTGGAGGTCATCGAGCGGGCGACTGCGTCGCCGACCGCTGCGGCTGCAGCCAGCACGGCGGCACCGGCCAGCACGCGCCTGCCGGTCGAGCCCTTCTTCGGGTCGAGTCCCATTGCCCACTTCCGCGTGATGACGGGGATGAGCAGGTTGGCCGTGCCCATGGTGAGGCTGGCGATGGTGTCGTTGGTCTCGTAGTCCGACGGCCGGGGACCGCCCTCGCGCTCCTGACGGCGCTTGATGAGCGCGGCCTCTGCCCCCATGGAGCCGAAGAAGAACGGGATGGCGGCAACAGTCAGGTCGACCACGGGGACCCCCAGAGAGCGGTGGACGGCTGACCGAACGGTACCAACGCGTCCCCGGCGGTGACCATGTGCCGTCCGGCACGACCGGCCCGCCCCGAATACGATTGCGGCAACAACGACTACCGGGGCGACGACCGGGAGGTCCGATGGACACCACCACCCCTGCAGCACCCACCCCCGACCCGCCCGGCGGACTGACGGTCGGCGACGTCATGTCGACCGACGTCAGGACCGTCGGGACGACCGAGTTCGTCGGTCCGGTGCGCGACATGCTCCTGGGCGCCGGCATCCATGCCGTGCCGGTCGTCGACCAGGCCGGCAAGCTGGTCGGGATCGTCACCTCGTGGGACCTGGTCGAGGAGTGGGACGCGGCGCAGGGCGTGGTGACCGTCATGTCGGACCGGGTCCGCGCCGTCGTGCCGAACACCTCCGTGGTCGAAGCTGCCCGGACCATGCGCGACGCCGGTGTGCACCACCTGGTGGTGCTGGGTGCGAGCGACCAGCCGGTCGGGATCGTGAGCTCCCTCGACCTGCTGGCCGTGCTGGCCGGTGAGACCGAGCGGCTGTCCCAGCCCGACGTGCGGCCGGCCGGCGTGGCGGCCCAGGTCGGCGACGTCGTGGTGATCCGCGGCCACGCCGTCGGACTCAGGGAGCGACGGGGGAGGATCACCGAAGTGCGCGGGCCCGACGGGACCCCTCCCTACCTGGTCCAGTGGCTCGACGATCCGCACGACGAGCCCCACGAGGTGCTGTTCTTCCCCGGCCCGGACGCCGACCTGGAGCACCGTCCGGCGGCGTAGCGGCGGCCTACCCGAGCCCGAACACTGCGGTGGGTGTCAGGCGGTCGGTTCCGGTGCCGTCGCCGAGCTGGCCGTACTCGTTGTAGCCCCAGCATTTGGCGGTGCCGTCGGCGAG
>CAJANQ010000231.1 GCA_903941145.1 uncultured Actinomycetes bacterium | reverse complement strand
GGTCGTCTGCACCAGGTGCTTGATGTAGTCCTCGTCGCCGAGCTTGGCGCCGGTGACGCCCCTGCCCCCGCGACCCTGCTCGCGGAACGCGTCGACCGAGACCGACTTCACGTAGCCACGGGCCGACAGGACGACGACCACGTCGTCGTCCTCGATCAGGTCCTCGTCGTCAAGGTCGCCGTCGTCCGGCTCGAGCGAGGTGCGGCGCTCGACCGCGTACTCGTCCCGGATCGCGCCGAGCTCGTCCTTGATGACGCCGCGGAGCTTGGCGTCGTCGGAGAGGATCGCCTCGAGCTCGGCGATGGTCTGGCGGAGCTGGGCCATCTCCTCCTCGAGCCGCTCACGACCGAGCCGGGTCAGCGTCGAGAGACGCATGTCGACGATCTCGGTGGCCTGGATCTCGGAGAAGTCGAAGCCGTCGCCCTGAAGGGCCGCGATGGCCGACTGGCGGTCGGCGGAGGCCCGGATGGCGGCGATGATCTGGTCGATCAGGTCGAGCGCCTTGAGGAAGCCCTCGACGATGTGGGCACGACGCTGCGCCTTGGCGAGGCGGTACTCGGAGCGGCGCCGGATGACCTCGACCTGGTGGGCCACGTAATGGACCATGGCCTCGCGCAGGCTGAGTGTGCGGGGAACGCCGTCCACCAGCGCTACGAAGTTCACGGCGAAGGTCGTCTGCAGCGGGGTGTGCTTGAAGAGCTTGTTGAGGACGACGTTCGGCGAGAAGTCGCCGCCGGTCTTGTCCTTCTTGAGCTCGATCACCAGGCGGGTGTTGCCGCGGGCACGCTCGTTGCGGAGCTCCCGAATGCCCCCGATCACGCCGGAGTTCACCAGCTCGGCGATCTTCTCCTCGATCTGCTCGACAGAGGTCTGGTAGGGGATCTCGGTGACCACGATCTGGTCGCCACGGGGGCCCTCGACGATCTCGCACTTGGCGCGGAGCTTGATGGAACCGCGACCGGTCCGGAACGCCGAGATCAGGCCCGAGCGGCCCATGATCTGCGCACCCGTCGGGAAGTCGGGGCCCTGGACGAACTCCATGAGGTCGTCCACGTCGGCGTCCGGGTTGTCGATCAGGTGCATGATCGCGTCGCAGACCTCACCAAGGTTGTGCGGCGGGATGTTGGTGGCCATGCCGACCGCGATGCCCTGGCTGCCGTTCACGAGCAGGTTCGGGAACCGGGCGGGGAGCACCGTCGGCTCCTCGTTCGACCCGTCGAAGTTCGGGATGAAGTCGACGGTCTCCTCGTCGATGTCCGAGAGCATCTGCGTCGCCAGGCTGGTGAGGCGGCACTCGGTGTACCGGTAGGCGGCCGGCGGGTCGGACGGTGAGCCAAAGTTGCCGTGCGGGTCGACGAGCGGGTGCAGGAGCGAGAAGTCCTGGCCCATGCGGACCAGGGCGTCGTAGACCGCCGAGTCCCCGTGCGGGTGGTACTTGCCGATCACGTCGCCGACGACGGTGGCGCACTTGCGGTGGTTGCGGTCGGGCCGGAGGTTGGCCTCGTGCATCGCCCAGAGGATCCGGCGGTGCACCGGCTTCAGGCCGTCCCGGACGTCGGGCAGGGCCCGGGAGACGATGACGGACATGGCGTAGTCCATGAAGGACTGCTCCATCTCCATCTGGATCTCGCGGGGCTCCACCGAGGCCAGGAGCCCCGTGTCGTCGTCGTCGGGCTCGGCGGCCGAGTCGGCCGCGCCCTCGGGGGTGGGGTCGGTCTCTGGGTCGAGCTCGTCGTTCGGGGTGTCGTTGTCGTCAGCCATGTGTCGCTCTGTCGTCAGTCGGTCGGTTGCTGGTCGTTCGGTCGGGGTCGTTGCTGCTCAGCGTCAGACGTCGAGGAACCGGACGTCGGAGGTGTGGGTCTGGATGAACTCCTTGCGGCTCTCGACGTCGTCGCCCATGAGGACCGAGAAGATGTCGTCGGCCACGGCCGCCTGCTCGACGGAGACCTGGAGCAGGGTCCGGTGGTCCGGGTCCATGGTCGTCTCCCACAGCTCGTTGGCGTCCATCTCGCCCAGGCCCTTGAGCCGCTGGAACTCGTTCTTGTGGTTGGGGTGCTCCCGGAGGAACGCGTCCTTGGCCGCATCGTCCTTGAGGTAGCGCTTGTTGCGGCCGACCTCGGTCGAATACAGCGGCGGCTGGGCGATGTAGATGTGGCCGCGCTCCACCAGGGGCCGCATCTGGCGGAAGAAGAACGTGAGCAGGAGCGTGCGGATGTGCGAGCCGTCCACGTCGGCGTCACACATGATCACGACCTTGTGGTAGCGGATGCTCTCGGTGGTGAAGTCCTCGCCGAACCCGCCACCGATGGCCGAGACGAGCGCCTGGATCTCGGTGTTCTTCAGCATCTTGTCGATGCGGGCCCGCTCGACGTTCAGGATCTTTCCGCGGATCGGGAGGATCGCCATGGTTGCGGGGTTCCGGGCGTCCTTGGCCGACCCGCCGGCAGAGTTGCCCTCGACGATGTAGATCTCCGACTCCTCGGGGTTCTTGGAGGAGCAGTCGGCGAGCTTGCCGGGCAGGCCGGCACCGTCGAGCGCGGACTTCCGGCGGGTGGCGTCACGGGCGCTCTGGGCCGCGACGCGGGCCTTGGCGGCCTGGTTGGCCTTGGCCACGATCGCCTTGGCCGCGGCCGGGTGCTCCCCGAGCCACTCTGCGAGCTGGTCGTTGGTGGCCTTCTCGGCCAGCGACCGGGCCGGCACGTTGCCCAACTTGCCCTTGGTCTGGCCCTCGAACTGGGGCTCGGCGAGCTTGATCGAGATGATGGCGCTGAGACCCTCCCGGATGTCCTCGCCCTGGAGGTTC
>CAJANQ010000230.1 GCA_903941145.1 uncultured Actinomycetes bacterium | reverse complement strand
GTCGGGCATGCCGGCGGAGTTGAGCTGGGCGGCGCGTCGCTTGGCGTCCTGGGTGGCCTTGGTGCTGACCCGGGTCAGCACCAAGGCCACCCAGGACGCCAAGCGACGCGCCGCCCAGCTCAACTCCGCCGGCATGCCCGACAAGCTCGCCGACTGCCGGACGCACGGCGACGACTCCGAGCTGCTCATCGTGGAGGGCGACTCCGCCGCCGGGCCCGCCAAGGCCGGCCGCAACGCCGAGTACATGGCCGTCCTGCCGCTCCGCGGCAAGGTCGTGAACGCCGGCAAGTCCACCCTCAAGCAGGTGGTCGAGAACGCCGAGGCCCAGGCCCTCTTCGCGGCGGTCGGCGCCGGCCAGGGCGCGGACTTCAAGATCGAGAACGCCCGCTACGGGCGGATCATCATCCTGTGCGACGCCGACGTGGACGGCAGCCACATCCGCTGCCTGCTGCTCACGCTGATCCACCTCTACATGCGTCCGCTCCTCGAGGAGGGCCGTGTATACGCCGCCCAGCCGCCGCTCTACACGGTGAAGGTGGGCGACAAGGTCATCCATGCGTTCAGCGAGCAGCAGAAGCTTGACCTCACCGACGAGCTGACCAAGGGCAACCGCAAGGCCGAGAACCTGCAGTGGGTGCGGTTCAAGGGCCTGGGCGAGATGGACGTCGAGGAGCTCGCCGTCACCTGTCTCGACAAGGGGACCCGCATCCTGCGCCGCATCACCATGGAGGACGCGGCCGCCGCAGCCGACCTGTTCGACACGCTCATGGGCAACGACGTGGGCCGTCGGCGCCAGTACCTGCTGGACCATTCCGACCTGGTCGACCGCGAGTCGCTCGACGTCTGACGGGGCAGGTCTGCTCCCCCCTCGCGGGTGGGAGCCGGCGGGTTCTCCCGGTACCGTGCCCGGGGGACTTTCCCGGGGGTCGTTCCCGGGGGGAACGGATCCGAACGGTGAGCGACGGACAACGTCTGATCAAGGTCGAGGGCGAGCGGCTGGGGCACATCCCGTCGTTCGACGGCCTGCGCGGCATCTTCGTCCTGATCGTCGTCGGCTACCACGCCGGGCTGCTCGACAAGTTCCTCGGCACGCCGATCGTCATCGACTGGTTCTTCGTCGCGTCGGGCTTCCTGATCACCACGCTGCTGCTCGACGAGAAGAACGCCACGGGCACCGTCAGCCTCAGGAACTTCTACTCACGCCGTGTGCTGCGCCTGTTCCCGGCCATGTACGCCATGCTCGGCATCTTCCTGATCTTCATGATCGTCGTGAAGGTCGTGGCGCCGGAGGCCGTGGCGGAGGCCGACCTCTGGTGGGTCGAGATCGTTGCTGCAGCGACCTACAGCTACTACGTCGTCGCGGCGTTCCTGCCCGGGCGGATCGGACTCATCGGGCACACCTGGAGCCTCACGGTCGAGGAGCAGTTCTATTTCATCTGGCCGTTGCTGCTGAACCGCACGCTCAAGAAGGCCACCCGCCGCAACGACCGCAACCTGATCGTCGGCGCGGTGGTGTTCATCGCCGTCATGGTGTTCCTGCGGGTGCGGCTGAACTACATGATCGAGTTCAACCCGACCAACGTCGGCCGGTTCATCGACGAGGGCAACGTCACCTGGCAGGGCGTGGTCTACCGGTGCGCCGCGGTTCGGCCCGACATGATCGTGCTGGGCTGCCTCACGGCGTTCATCGCCCGGGCCATCCCGCGTCCGGTCCCCCAGTACGTCCTCCGACTGCTGGCGTGGCTCGGCCCGATCGGCTGGCTCCTGTTCATCTTGATCCTCGTCGGCGCCGGCCGGTTCCCCGGCTTCGGACTCTTCGGCGGCCCGGTGTACCAGCTGGCGCTGTTCGCCCTGGCCCCCATCACGCTCGACCTGTTCTTCCGTCCCCGGACCGTCTACGGCCGGGCCCTGGCCTGGCAGCCGTTCCGGTACCTGGGCGCCCGTTCGTACGGCATCTACCTCTGGCACATCCCGGTCGCCCTGCCGTTCCTGGGGATCATCGACGAGTCCTACGGTGCCAAGAAGTACGCGGTGGGCCTGGTCGTCACGGTGCTCGGCGTGCTGGCCGGCATGGCCTCGTTCCGGTTCGTGGAAAAGCCGTTCCTGCGGCTCAAGGAGACCAAGTTCCGCAGGCCCGAGGAGAAGGCGGCCGACCTGGCCGCCGCCACCGACCGCCAACAGGCCCCTGCCCTGGAGCTCTTCGACGGCACCGAGCCCATGTCGGAGTTCGGCCTCGAGGAGCCCGACCACCACCAGCACCGGTTCGAACAGCACAGGGGTGGCCACCACGGTCCGGTCGAGGACACGGCTCCACCGCAGCCGGCCGACAACGAGGGCAACGGGACATGACCGCCGCCGCCACCGCCGGGCCGATCACGATCGAGGCCCCGCCGCTCAAGTACGAGGCACGCCTCGACGGGATCCGGGCACTCTCGGTCGGCATCGTGATGCTCTTCCACTTCGTCGGGGCCCAGTACTTTCCCGGCGGGGTCATCAGTGTCGAGGTGTTCTTCGGGCTGTCAGGGTTCCTGATCACCAACCTGCTCCTCGACGAGCAGCACCGGGACCGCGGCGTCAGCCTCCGCGGCTTCTACCAGCGGCGGGTGCTCCGGCTGTTCCCCGGGATGTACGCGCTGCTGTTCGTGTACCTCCTGGCCGCCATCCTTCTCGGCCGCAAGTACCCGGTGATCTGGGCCGAGCTCGGCGCGGCGGCGCTGTACTCGTACCACCTGTTCCTCGGGTTCGTCGGTTTCCCCACCGCCGACTCGCCGCGCATCATGCTCCACCTCTGGACGCTGTCGGTCGAGGAGTGGTTCTACTTCTTCTGGCCGCTCACGCTGGTGGTCGCGCTCCGCACCGTCCGACGCCAGAAGGTGCTCCTCGTCCTGTGCGGCCTGTTCATCGCGTTCTGGATGTCGGTCCGGCTGGCCTCGCCGTTCTTCGGCGTGAACTGGCTCAACCCCGAGGGCACACCGTTCGAGAACCTGAGCCTCGGCTACCCCGCCGAAGTGCTGTTCCGGTTCTCGGCCATGCGGTTCGACATGCTCGTCATGGGCTGCCTGCTGGCCCTGGTCCGGCGCCGGTACTTCTACGACGTCGACCCGGCGGAGCCGACACCCAACCGGGCCCTGGACATTGCAGGAGCACTCGGCATCACGCTCTTCGTGTGCGTCCTCCTCTTTGCAGGAGTCGTGCCGTTCTTCGCGCCGTTCACGTCGGTCGGCTACCAGCTCGCCATGGTCGGGGTCGCGGCATGGATCCTCTGGATCCACCGTCATCCGAAGGGTCGGGTCAACTGGTTCTTCACGCTGCCGGTCATGATCTGGGCCGGCAAGCGTTCGTACGGGCTCTACCTGTGGCACGAGGTCGCCAACGTGCTGACGCCGGGCGTGAGCGGCAAGGTGCAGGTGCTCGTCCGCACGGCGTTCCTGTTCCTGGCCAGCGCAGGGTTGGCAGAGCTGTCGTGGCGGTTCGTCGAGTCGCCGTTCCTCCGCCGCAAGGACGCTCGCTTCGGCCGGGCCGGCCAGCGCAAGACTCCCGCCACGTAGCGATGGTCACTGACACCGACGTCGTCGTGGTCGGCGCCGGGATCGTCGGAATGGCGACCGCCCGCGCGCTGCTCGACGAACTTCCCGACCTCGACGTGGTGGTCCTCGAGAAGGAGTCGGGTCCGGCCCAGCACCAGACCGGACGGAACTCCGGGGTCGTGCACTCGGGCTGCTACTACCGGCCCGGTTCGGAGAAGGCCGAGCTGGTCCGGGACGGCCGGGCCGAGCTGCTGTCGTTCGTCGCCGAGCACGGCCTCCCGCTCGCCGAGTCCGGCAAGGTGGTTGTGGCCACCCGCACCTCGGAGCTCGGGCCGCTGGCCGAGATCGAGCGTCGGGCGCGGGCCAACGGCATTGCGACCCGGCGGCTGTCTGGCCGCGACCTGTGTTCCGTCGAGCCGCACGCACGCGGCATTGCCGCGCTTGAGGTCCCGTCGGCCGCGGCCGTCGACTACGCCGCGGTGACCCGGGCGCTGGTCGACGAGTTCCGGGCACGGGGCGGGGTCGTCATGCACCACGCCGAGGTCACGAGCGTGGCCACCGCACCTGGTGGTCTGGGACTGGCCACCACGGCCGGGGCCGTGCGCGCCAAGTGGTTGGTGAACTGCGCCGGCCTGCAGTCCGACCGGCTGGCCCGGCTGTGCGGGGCCGACCCGGGCGTGCGGATCGTCCCGTTCCGCGGCGAGTACCTCTCCCTGCGGCCCGAGGCCGCCGAACTCTGCCGCACGATGATCTACCCCGTGCCCGACCCGCGCTGGCCGTTCCTAGGCGTGCACCTGACCCGGGGGGTCGACGGGAGCGTGCACGCCGGCCCGAACGCGGTGCTGGCCCTCGGCCGCGAGGCCTACGAGCGGGGCGCCGACGTGACCGACTCGCTCGAGCTGGCCCGTGACCCGGGCCTCCGGCGGCTGGCGACCCGCTACTGGGCCACCGGGGCCGCCGAGCTGGTCCGCTCGCGCTCGGTGGGTCTGGTTGCCCGCGAGCTGCGACGGATGGTGCCCGAGGTCAGAGCGCACGACCTGGTCCCGGCCGGTTCCGGGATACGGGCCCAGGCCCTTCGACCCGACGGCACGCTCGTGGACGACTTCGAGTTCGCGGTCTCACCGCGTGCCGTGCACGTGGTCAACGCGCCGTCGCCCGCTGCCACTGCCTCGTTCGCGATCGGCCGGACCGTGGCCCGCCGCCTGAGCGCGCTCGTCGCGTCCTGACCTGCCCCCGGACGCGAACGAAGGACCCGTGGGGGGAACGGGTCCTTCGCTCTACCGCTCTGCGCCGGGGGGACGCGCAGGCGGGTCGCTGTCGGCCGGGTGGGGGGGGAGTCCCGGCCGTGCGGAGTTAGGTCAGGCGACCGCCGAGATCGACTCGACGTTCTTGGCGACCTTCTTGGCGGTCTTCTTGGCCGACTTGCGGTCGAGCAGCTGGTCGGTGACCGGGGCGGCGGCCTTGGCCACGCTCAGCGCCACGTCCTTGGAGGTGGACACCACGTTGGTCGCAAACTTCGCGCCGTTGTTGATGACCTCCTTGGGGGTGGGGAGGTGCTCGGCGAACGGGACGGACGGCACGTTCTCGACGCGCTCGGTCACGAAGTCGACGACGGTGGTGACGGCGTTGGTGGCGGGGTCCTTCACGGAGGCGATGCCCAGGATCACGTAGTCCTGGATCTCCGACACCTTGTTGATCACGGGGGTGCTCATGCTGCTTGCTCCTCTTGGGGGTTGGGGGGGTTCCCTTTCGGGAAGGCCGTCCCCCAGGGGGTTGGGGACGGCCGGGATCTGTTCGTGCTGCTAACTGTAGCAAGCACCCCCGCGAGCAACAACGCAGGGTGCTGTGGCGTTCGGCACAGCGCCGCCCCTTTGCTCCGGGTGAATACCTGACTATGTTGGTCGGATATTCAGTCCGGCCGGAGAACGCCGGACCATGACGGGAGCAACCACATGGCCATCCGACTCGGGGACACCGTCCCGGACTTCACCGCCGAGACCACCCAGGGCACGATCTCGTTCCACGAGTGGAAGGACGGCGCCTGGGCCGTCCTCTTCTCGCACCCCAGGGACTTCACCCCGGTCTGCACCACCGAGCTGGGCACCGTGGCCAAGCTGAAGCCCGAGTTCGACCGGCGCGACGTCAAGGTCATCGGCCTGAGCGTCGACCCCGTCGACTCGCACCTCGAGTGGGAGAAGGACATCGCCGAGACGCAGGGAGAGCCGGTCAACTTCCCGATGATCGCCGATCCGGACCACACGGTGGCCGACCTCTACGACATGATCCACCCGGCCGCCAACGACACGCAGACCGTGCGCTCGGTGTTCGTGGTCGGTCCCGACAACAAGCTCAAGCTGCAGCTCACCTACCCGGCCTCCACCGGTCGCAACTTCGACGAGATCCTCCGGGTCATCGACTCGCTGCAGCTGACCGCCAAGCACTCGGTGGCCACGCCGGCCAACTGGACCGAGGGTGGCGACGTGATCATCGGCGCTGCGGTCACCGACGAGCAGGCCAAGGAGAAGTTCCCCGAGGGCTGGCGCGCCGACAAGCCGTACCTGCGCTGGGTGCCGCAGCCGAAGGGCTGACCCAGCAGTCAGACCGGTCGAACCGCACCGGGCACTGGACCCCCTCACCTGCACGGGAAAGGGGAACGGTGCCCGGTGCGGCGCGTCCGGGGCACTTCAGTCGTCGTCGGAGAGGTGGGTGGCGATGTGGGCGAAGAGCGGACGCCACCGGGTGTCGGACATACCCAGCTCGGCCAGGAGCTCGTCGGCCTCGGCCACCTCGTCGGGGTCGGCGGTGCCGAGCGCCTCGGCCCGCACCGTCGTCGCCAGCGCGACGAGCGCCTCGGCCACCCGGTCCTCGATGGTCCCCATCTCGATCCGCACCCGGGCCAACGCCGCGGCGCCGCCCGGCTCGTCGACCAGGGCCCGGGCCAGGAGCACCGTGAGCCGGTCCAGGTAGGTCGCCCGGGGGTCGCCGAGCACGACCTCCTGGATCGCGGCGACAGCCTCGGACTCACCCGCGGCAGCCTCGGCCATTGCCAGTGCGGACCGCTCGTAGCCCATCCCGGTGGCCGAGGTCACCGCGGTCCGGGACAGCTCGAGGGCCTGGTCGTAGTCCCCCGCCTGGGCCAGCGCGAGTGCCCGGGCGGCGACCGGCTGGGTGGTCGAGAGCGTGCCGTCCATCTGCCGGGACGCAGCGTTGGTCGACGCGGTCTCGCTGAGTGCGACGGGCCGGCCCAGCTGCACGTCGAGCAGGGTCCGGACCGCGGCGGCGAAGGTGGTGGACGTCCCGGTACTGACCGCGGCGGCCTCCTCGAGGACCTCGAGACCGCGTGCCACGTCGCCCGACATGACGAGCGCACGGCCGTGCAGCGCCAGCGCCTGCTCCAGGCCGAACAGGTCGCCCACCGCCCGGAAGTGGCCGACAGCCTCGGCGATCAGCTCCGACGACGCCGCCGGGTGGCCCGACCACAGCTCGATGCCAGCCTCGACGAGCTGCATCATCCCCTTGCCGAAGGCGTCGCCGCGGCGCTCCGACTCGTGCAGCACCTCTGCCGCCAGCTCACGGGCGGTCTCAAAGTCACCCTGGCCGAACCGGATGAAGGCGAGCAGTCCACGGGTCCACGCAAGGCCGCCCTGGTCGCCCACCTCGACGAACGCGTCCTCGGACTCGAGCGCGAGCACCTCGGCACCGTCGGCCCGGCCCTCGACAAAGGCGATCCACGCCAGGTTCTGCAACGCCCACGCCTCGCCACGGCGGTCCATGAGCGCACGGAACCCGTCGAGCGCACCTTCGATCGGTTCGGCGGCCCCGACGTGGTCGCCGCGCAGCAAGTGCGCCATGCCGCTCTGTCGCATGGTCTCGGCCTGGCCGCGCACGTCGTCGGCGCCGGAGTAGATCGCCAGCGCCGCGTCGAACTCCTGGTCGGACGCCGCCCACTCCCCGGACCGCATGAGCGCCTGGCCGAGCCGCAGGTGGGCGCGCGCCCGCGGCACAGGGTCCTGGGACTGTTCCGCCAGCGCAAGCGCCTCGGTCGCGTCCTCGCGGGCGCCGACGAAGTTCCACTGCTCGCCGCGCACCAGCGAGCGGGACAGCAGCAGCTCCAGACGCGCCGCAGGGTCGTGCGTGCCCACCAGCTCCAGCGCCTGTGACATCAGCTGGTCGGCCAGCCGCCAGTTGGCCGCCTCTTCGGCGACCTGGCCGGCCTCGTCGACCCAGCGGACGGCGCGGCCACGGAGGCCCTCGAACCCGGCCGGCTCGCCCAGCTCGTCGGCCAGGTGCGCGGCCTCCCCGAAATGGCGGGCCGTCGCCAGCACCAGCGTGTCCGGGCGCTCGGCCGCACCGAACTCGGCGCAGATCCCCTCGAGGCGGTCGGCAGTCCCGGCGTGGCGGACGAGCCGGTCGCGGCGGGTCAGCCGGGAGTAGGCCACCTCACGCATGACGTCGCTACGGAACGCCCAGGCGTCGCCGTCGAGCACGAGCACGTCCTTGTCGGCCAACGAGGTGAGCGGACCGTCGACGTCGCCAACACCACGGATCGCCTCGCCCATCCGCTCGAGCGTGATCCTCATGCCGGACGGCCCCCAGACCGCCGCGTCCTCGATCACCGCCTGCTCGTCGGGGTCGAGCCCGTCGAGACGGGCCGCCACGAGTCCACGGAGGGTGTCGGGCAGCTCGGCGACGGGTGCGTCCAGGCTGCCCCGCTGGCCGACCAGCGTGACCAGCTCCTCGAGGTAGAAGGGGTTGCCGCCGGCTCGGTCGAGGAGCATCGCCCGGGTCGCAGGGTCCAGGTCGTCGCCGCCGAGCGTGTCGAGGAGCCGGGCCGACGCGTCCCGCTCGAGCGGGTCCAGGTTGAGCACCACGACGTTGTTGCGGCCCGGGTGCGGTGTCCATCTCGACTGCAGGACCGTGCGAGAGGTTGCGACGACCACCAGCGGCAGCCGGACGAGCTGCTCGGTGAGCTCATCGACCATGTCGAGCACCGTCTCGTCGGCCCAGTGCAGGTCGGCCAGACGCAGCACCACCGGCTGGTCCACCAGCACCGCCTCCAAGAAGGTCAGGAGCGACTGCGTGGTCTCGGTCCGGGCCTTGGCGCCCTCGAGCAGACGCAGGGGACCGTCGTAGCCGAGCAGGTGCAGCAGGCCGTCGAGCACCACGTCGGGCTGGAGCCGGGGCACGTTCCGGGCCACGGCCTCCACCGCGACACGCAGCTTGGCGACCGCGTCCTCCCGGGGGGCGTCGCGGCCCACGCCGAACCCGGACCGGATGGCCTCGGCGAGGGGCCAGAACGGGTTGGCCTCGCC
>CAJANQ010000229.1 GCA_903941145.1 uncultured Actinomycetes bacterium | reverse complement strand
CTGACCGACCGTGGCCGGGAGCAGGCCGCGACGATCGGGGCCTGGGTCGCCGCCGAGTTCCCCAAGTTCCACCGCCACTACGCCTCGCCCTACGTCCGGACCAAAGAGACCGCCGGCTGCATGCAGCTGCCGAACGCCCGTTGGCTGCTCAACCGGGCGCTCCGGGAGCGCGACTGGGGCGAGATCGGCTCTATCCCCAAGGACGAGTTCGAGTCACGGCCCGAGTACGAGCTCAACTCCCAGCACCGCAAGCAGGACCCGCTCTACTGGGTGGCCCCCGGCGGCGAGTCGATCGCGTTCGTGGCCGAGGACCGGGTCCGCAACGTGCTCGACACCCTCCACCGGGAGTGCAGCGAGCAGCAGGTCGTGTGCGTCACCCACGGCGAGGTCATGTGGGCGTTCCGGCTGGTGCTCGAACGCATGGACGACCTGCGGTTCAAGGAGCTCGACGACGACCCGTCCGCCAAGATCCACAACTGCATGGCACTGCACTACTCACGGGTGAACCCCGCCAGCCCCGACGACGTCAGCCGCCGGCTCGAGTGGATGCGCACGGCGCGGCCGGTGTTCGACGAGGCGTCCGGGACCTGGAGCGTCGAGGAGTCCGGCTGGACCCACGTCGAGTACTCGGCCTTCACCAGCGACGAGCTGCTCGAGCAGGTCGACCAGGTCAGGCCGATCCTGGACCAGTGACCAGCCGCTCCCCCAGCTCCCGCAGCCGGGCGGAGCTCTCGAGGTTGGACCCGGTCAGCGGACCGGAAAGGCGTCGACCCCGTAGAGCGCGCCGAAGTAGGCGGCGGTGATCGACGCGACCGTGTCGGCGTCGCGCCCTGCCAGCACCGCGGTGAGCACGCCCTCCTCCGGGTCGTCCAGGTAGTTCAGGAAGCACCACAGGGCGGCTGGCATGGTCTCGAGCACGTAGGCCCCGTTGTAGAAGAAGGTGAGGGCCTCGGACACCGGTGCGCCGAGGAACTCGACCACCCGCTCGAGCTGGTCGGCCAGCCGGACCGGCTCGCCGGTCTTGCCCGGGCGGTCCTGCCAGTCCCGCTCGGGCTGGCCGGGCTCGTCCATCGCCTCCACAGCGAGCGCCAGGTCACCGACCAGGCCGTCGACGTCGACCTGGCCCGGGGTCTCGGCAGCCAGCCGCGCCACGAGCCACGCGTGGCCGATGGTCGCGGCGACGGCCATGGAGTCGGCGTGGGTGACCACCGCCGACAGCGCGGCGTCGTGGACGAGCGCAGCGGTGTCGTGACCCAGGGCAATCCCGACCGGAGCGGCCCGCATGGGCGCGCCGTTGCCGGCGGAGGGTTCGCCGGCCGACCACCACGGTGCGCCGGCCTGCAGGTTCAGACAGGCTGCGGTGCAGGTTCGCCCCTTGCCGCGCCCCACCGGGAGCCAGTCGACGAACCGGCGGCCCAGGTCGACCGGGTCCAACCGGCCGCCCGTGGCCAGGATCGACTTGGCGACGCACAGCGTCATCTGCGTGTCGTCGGTGTAGGTCCCGACCGGGCCCCACCGCCATCCCGCCCAGGGCTGGTAGTCCAAGAACCGCTCGCGCTCCTTGGCCAGTCG
>CAJANQ010000228.1 GCA_903941145.1 uncultured Actinomycetes bacterium | reverse complement strand
CGGACCAGGTCCGGCTCAGCCAGCGACCTCGTAGCCGGCCTCGTCGATCGCGGCCCGGACCTGCGCGTCGAGTGCGGCGGGGTCCTCGGCCGTCACGGTGACGGTCTTGGCCTCCAGGTCCACGACCACGGACTCCACGCCCTCGATCGGCTCGACCTCGCCCTTGATGGCGGTCTCGCAGTGCCCGCAGCTGATGCCCGGGACGGAGTAGGTGGCGGTGCTCATGGGGTCGTCCGTCGCCGACGGGTCAGTCGGCGAGGAGCCCGGCGATAGCGGTGACGAGCGACTCGTCGTTGGGCTCGACGGTCGGGCCGAAGCGGGCGACCACGTTGCCGTCGCCGTCCACCAGGAACTTCTCGAAGTTCCAGCGGACGTCACCGGTGTGGCCGTCGGCGTCCGCGGTCTCGACGAGCAGCTCGTAGAGCGGGTGCCGGCCGTCGCCGTTGACCTCGACCTTCTCGGACAGCGGGAAGTCCACGCCGTACGTCGTCGAGCAGAACGTGGCGATCTCCTCGGCGGTGCCGGGCTCCTGGTCCAGGAACTGGTTGCAGGGCACGCCGAGCACGCTGAAGCCCTGGTCGCGGAGGTCCTGGTGGAGGGCGACGAGCCCCGTGTACTGCGGCGTGAGGCCGCACCGCGAGGCGACGTTGACGACGAGCACCACGTCGCCGCGGAGGTCGTCGAGCACGCCGGGGGTCCCGTCGAGGGCGTTGAGGTCAAGGTCGTGAAGTGCCATGGCCGCACCCTACCGAACCATTTGGGGAACCCGAGCCGCGGCTCAGGTTTACCCGTCACTGGTGCACCCTCCGCCGGTACGGTGGCACCAATGACCGTCGACACCGTGGTGACGTTCTTCGCCCTCCTCGCAGTGGCCTGCCTGGTGTTCGTCGCGTGCACGGTGGTGCTCGGCATCGTCGCCAAGGTCCGCGGCGGCCTGCCCGACTCGCTCCTGTTCCTGCGGGACGGCTTCACCGAGATCGCGCTCCCCGGAGCGTTCGCCGTGGCGCTCGGCAGCACACTCGGGAGCCTCTACCTGTCGGGCGTCGCCAAGTTCCCGGCCTGCATCCTGTGCTGGGGCCAGCGGGCCTGCATGTACCCGCTCGTCGGCGTGCTGCTCTACGCGTGGCTGGCCAAGAAGGTCAGCCTGTGGATGTGGGTCTTCCCGGTGGTCGGCATCGGCATCTCGACCTACCACTACACGCTCGAGCGGTTCCCCAACTCGCTGGTCTGCCCGTCCAACGGCGTCGACTGCTCGGTCACCCTCGTGTGGAAGTTCCACTTCCTGTCGATCCCCGGCATGGCCTGGGCCGGGTTCGCCACGATCCTTGCGCTCATGGGCATCGCTGCCGCCGGACAGCGACGCGCGGCCAATACTGTTCCGGCTGACGACGTTCCACAGGAGCTCACGAAATGAACGACAAGCGCACCGGCGCCAACCCCTACGGCGACATCTCGAAGAACGTCGCGGCGCGTCAGGAGAGCCCGGGCAAGAAGATCGCCGTGATCGTCGTCGCTGCGGTCGTGGTGCTCGCACTCGTGGCGGTGCTCGCCACCCAGTGCGGCAAGGACTCCACGCCGGCGGCCAAGAACACCGGCGCGGCGCAGGCGCAGAACGCCACCCAGCAGACCGCGGCGGTGGCCGTCACGGGCGAGCCGCTGCCGCAGTACCCCGACAACGCCGGCCTGGTGGCCGACCCCGCCACCGACCCGGCCACGGGCAAGACCCCGCCCACGCTGAAGGGCGAGACCTTCGACGCCAAGCCCATCACCATCGCCCCGGGCGGCAAGGCCAAGGTCGTGCTGTTCGTGGCCCACTGGTGCCCCCACTGCCAGGTGGAGGTGCCGGAGATCCAGAAGTGGATCGACGAGGGCAACCTGCCCGCCGACGTCGAGATCTACGGCGTGGCCACCGCGACCACCGAGTCCCGCCCGAACTACCCGGCCTCGGCCTGGATCGCCAGCGAGCGGTTCACCCCGCAGGTGCTCCTCGACGACGAGCAGGGCACCGCTGCCTCGGCGTACGGGCTCACCGGGTTCCCGTACTTCGTGATGATGGACAAGGACGGCAAGGTCGTGCACCGCGCCTCCGGCGAGGTCCCAATCGACCAGTTCGCCTCGCTCGTCGAGAGCCTCTCCTCCACCAAGAAGTAGCCCTCTCCGCCCCCTCCCGCCTTCCCCGAAATCTGGCTCCTCGTAGCGACGGGTGCGCCAGTTCCGTCCCCGTTTCCCCGAAATCTGGCTGTCTGCCTACCTCGGAGGTGGGTGATCGCGAAGATGTCGGGCCGGTGGAGGGCCGGGTCAGGGGACCAGACAGACCTTGCCGACGACCTGGCGCTCGAGCAGCTCGCGCAGCACGGCCGGCGCCTCGGCGAGCGGCCGTGACGACGGCTCGACCGGCTTGATCTTCCCCTCGGCGGCCAGCGCCATGACCTCGGCCATCACGACGGCGTTCTCGGCGCCGTGGCCCATGGCCCACGCGCCCCAGTCGACACCGACGACGGTCCGGTTGCGCAGCAGGACCTGGTTGGCGGGCAGCGACGGGATCGTGCCGGTGGCGAACCCGACCACGACCAGCCGGCCGAACTCCTTGAGCGACCGAAGGCCGGCCTCGGCGAGCACGCCGCCCACCGTGTCGACCACCACGTCGGCCCCGCCGCCGGTCGCCTCGCGCACGGCGTCCTTGAAGGCCGACGGGTCGGGCTGGGTCCCGTAGTTCACCACCGAGTGGGCGCCGCGCTGGATGCAGAGCTGCACCTTGTCGTCGTCGGACGCGGCGGCCAGTACCCGGGCACCCAGGGCGCGGGCCACGTCGATCACGGCCAGGCCCACGCCGCCGGCGGCACCCAGGGCGACCACCCACTCGTCGGCCTGCAGCTGGGTGCGGCGGGTCAGGGCGAACCAGGCCGTCGCGTAGGACTGGCCCATGGTGGCGGCCTGCGCGTCGCTGAGCGCGTCGGGCACCCGAACCAGCGAGCTGGCGGCCACGGTGACCTCGGAGGAGTACCCACCCAGGCCCACCGACGCGAACGCCCGGTCGCCCACGGCCCATGAGTCCTCGCCAAAGTTCGCCACCTCGGACCCGACCTCGACCACCTCGCCGGCCACCTCGGACCCCGGCACGAACGGCAGCGGCGGCTTGATCTGGTAGCGGCCCTGCACGAAGAGGGCGTCCACGTAGTTGACCCCGCAGGCCCGTACGCGCAGCCGCACCTGGCCCGGCCCGAGCGGGCGGGGGTCGTGGTCCTCGATGACGAGCGTCTCGGGCTCGCCCAGGTCTCGGCAGACGACGGCACGCATGCCGTGACCGTACTGCGGCAGTGGGGGAGTGTCGGGCCCTGGCGCCGGGACGGGCCCGAGGTTGGAGCGACCGCACCGAACTCCGTAGCGTCTCGCCCATGCGTAGCCCCAAGGACTTCTTCAAGCCGCTTGCCGCCGGTGCCCCGGAACCGCTGCGGGAGATCCCGTTCCGCCCGTCGCGGATGATCCACTTCTTCCCGCCGCACCTCGACAAGGTGACGGCCAAGCTGCCCGAGATCGCGGCGCAGGCCGACGTGGTGCTCGGCAACCTCGAGGACGCCATCCCGATGGACCAGAAGGAGGCGGCCCGCGCCGGCCTCGTGAAGGTCGCCCGTGAGATGGACCTGGGCGACACCCAGCTGTGGACCCGCGTGAACTCGCTGGACTCGCCGTGGGTGCTGGACGACCTGACCACCCTTGTCACCGAGGTCGGCGACAAGCTCGACGTGATCATGGTCCCCAAGGTCGAGGGCCCCGAGGACATCCACTACGTGGACCGTCTGCTCGCCCAGCTCGAGGCCAAGGCCGGCGTGAAGAAGCCGCTCATGGTGCACGCCATGAACCTGATCCGGGGCATCGAAATCAGCCACAAGGACGGGGTGGTCGTGGTGGGCGTGTTCAGCGTGCTGCAGTGGTTCCAGGTGCGGCAGCGGCGGCGGCGGCAGCAGCAGTGAT
>CAJANQ010000227.1 GCA_903941145.1 uncultured Actinomycetes bacterium | reverse complement strand
GGTGGGCATGCACCCGACCACGGTGTGGCGCAAGGTCAAGAAGTTCCGCACCACCTTCAAGGCCCATCCCGACGTGTTCGAGATGCCTGGCATCACAATCGACCCAGCGGCCTACTGGGCAGCATTCGATACGGCATCGACCGATGCCGGCACCGACCGGGAGGGCTGAGCGGTGCAGTTCCCCCGCCTCGCGCAGACCTCTACCCACCCACTTGCATCTGGTCCAGTACGACCGGCCGCTCGACTTGATAAGGGGACAAAACTCGTCGTTCAGGAATCGCAGGCTGGGTGGTCGGCGTCGGCGTATCCCGAGTGCGGCGAGGCAGTCATCTCGTTCGCTGCGTCATATCAGTCGCCTGAGTACGGCGGCACCGGCAGCTACGGAGACCCCGAGGTGAATCGGCTCCGTGCCGAGCGGCGAGCCCGCACGATGGTCCGCCGCTACTGCGTTGCCAACAAGATCGACCGTCTGGTCACCCTGACGTTCCGTCCGCCGTTCTGCACCGACGCCAAGGAGCTCATCGAGCACCGCAAGCGGTTCATCCGGCGCCTCCGCCACGCCCTGGACGAAAAGTTCCCGTACGTGTGGGTGCCCGAGCTGCACAAGGACGGCGTGAAGCTGCACGCCCACATGGGCATCAACCGGTTCGTGAAGAAGGACCAGATGGCGGAGGTGTGGGGACACGGCTTCGTCGACCTGCGACTCATTCGAGCCAAGGGCGCCGCAAGCGAGTTCGGCCGGAGCCGACAGGCAGCGCGGTACCTCTCGAAGTACGTCGGCAAGGCGTTCGCCCAGCAGTCCACCTTCGGCTGCCACCGCTACGAGGTTTGGCAGGGCTTCCAGCCCCGCAGCGAGCGGCGCACGTTCCCCACCGCCGAAGCAGCCGGCGCTTGGGCAGCGGAGATGATGGGTGGTGTCACGCCTGACTACGTGTGGCGCTCATCCGAGGTCGAGGACTGGCAGGGACCCCCGGTGGCGGTGGCGTTCTGGGACGAGATCGCATGACCGCCGAGCGGGCCGGGCTTTGCTCGGTGGAGGGCTGCGGTCGTGACGTGTCCCGGGCAGCGTCGGTGCTGGTCGACATCGGGCTACGCCTCTCCGAGAAGCCACGAGCTGCCCGCTGCGGACACGGACCGATGCGCCCCGGGCACGGAGCGCCGGAGCGGCGCCAGCCGCCCGGCGCACCGGCTCGGACGAACGGCACGGGGTGCACGGGTGCTCGTGGTGCTAGGAAGCGGTCACGGTGCCACACCGAGCCAGGAGGGGACTCGTGCTGACCATCGCATATGTCCGAGTGTCGACCGACGACCAGGTCGAGTACTCCCCCGCTGCTCAGATCCAGCGAGCAAAGGACTTCGCTCGACTGCATGACCTCGGCCCGGTCACCGTCATGGCCGACGAAGGCTGGTCAGCCGGCACCCTCGACCGCCCAGCGATGCAACGCCTCATCGGGCTCATCGAGGACGGCAAGGTCGCCAACGTCATCGTCTGGCGATTCGACCGGCTCGCGCGGGACAACGGCGACTTCTCCCAACTCACCCGACTGATGGAACGCCACTGCGTGCAGCTGCACTCCGTCGCCGAGGGCCAGGCAGAGCTGACCACCGCCTCGGGCAAGATGCAGCTCGGTGTCCACGGCGTGTTCGCCCAGTACTACCGAGACCACATCGTGGAGAACGTCACGAGGGCCATCGAGGACGGCGTGAAGTCCGGACGGCACCTCAACCGGGCCCCCACCGGCTACCGCATGCACGACGGCGCCCTGGTGCCCGGCGACGACGCCGACATCGTGCGGCGCATCTTCGCTCTCCGAGCCGACGGGCTCGCCTACCGGGCCATCGAGGAACGAACCGGCGTCAAGTACTCCACCGTGCGCCAGATCCTCCTGAACCGGGTCTACTGCGGCTACGTGCGCCACCACGACAACTGGTACCCGGCGCTACACGCACCACTGGTGACCGAAGCCCAGTTCGACGCTGCCCAGCGTGCCCACACCCCAGGCCGGCGCCGCAGCAAGGACCTCCTGTCAGGTCGGGTGCGCTGCGGGCTCTGCGACCGCATCATCGGCGTCGAGTACATCGACCGAGGACAGGCCATCTACCGGTGCAAGCACCGAGGCACCGGCTGCGACGTGCCCGGCCGCTCCGCCAAGGGTCTGCACCGTGCGGCGCTGCTCGGCCTCGACCTGCTCGGCCAGGACCACGAGCTACAAGAAGCGATCCGTGCCGAGCTGAGCCGCCACACCGCTCCGTCCGAACCGGCCGAGGCCGGCCGGACCGCCGCAGCGCTGAAGGCC
>CAJANQ010000226.1 GCA_903941145.1 uncultured Actinomycetes bacterium | reverse complement strand
GAGGTGATCGTGATCCCTCGCTCCTGCTCCTGCTCCATCCAGTCCATCGTCGCGGCGCCCTCGTGGACCTCACCGATCTTGTAGGTCTTGCCGGTGTAGTAGAGGATCCGCTCGGTCGTGGTGGTCTTGCCAGCATCAATGTGGGCCATGATGCCGATGTTGCGGGTCCGGTCAAGCGGGAACTGGGGCATGGTGCTCTCGGGTCTTCGTTCGGGGGTTCTGATGGACGGGGCCGACTACCAGCGGTAGTGGGCGAAGGCCTTGTTCGACTCGGCCATCTTGTGCAGGTCCTCGCGACGCTTGGCCGAGGCACCGACACCGTTGCTGGCGTCGAGCAGCTCGTTGGCGAGACGCTCGGCCATGGTGCGCTCACGACGCTGCCGGGAGTAGCCCACGAGCCAGCGGATGGCGAGGGTGTTGGCACGGCGGGGACGGACCTCGACGGGGACCTGGTAGGTCGCACCGCCGACGCGGCGGCTGCGGACCTCGAGCTGCGGCTTCACGTTGTCGACCGCGCGCTTCATGGTGGTCACCGGGTCGGCGCCGGTCTTCTCCTCGATGATGGCGAGTGCGTCGTACACGATGCGCTCGGCCGTGGAGCGCTTGCCGCTCTGGAGGACCTTGTTGACGATCTGGGTGACGAGCACCGAGCGGTAGATCGGGTCGGGCAGGAGCTCTCGACGCGGGGCGGGACCCTTGCGGGGCATGTCAGGACTCCTTCTTCGCGCCGTAACGGGAGCGCGCCTGCTTGCGGTCACGGACGCCCGAGGTGTCGAGCGTGCCGCGGATGATCTTGTAGCGGACACCGGGGAGGTCCTTCACACGACCGCCACGGACGAGCACGATGGAGTGCTCCTGGAGGTTGTGGCCCTCACCGGGGATGTAGGCCGTGACCTCGATGCCGCTGGTGAGACGGACACGGGCCACCTTGCGGAGCGCCGAGTTCGGCTTCTTGGGGGTGGTGGTGAACACGCGGGTGCACACACCACGACGCTGGGGCGCGCCCTTGAGCGCCGGAGTGGACTCCTTGCGGCGCTTGGACTGGCGGCCCTTGCGGACCAGCTGCTCGATGGTGGGCACGTTGAACCTCTGTCTGTCCTGTCGAGAAATTTCGGCTGACTTGCTAACTGTGTCGATCTAGGGCCGTGCGACGGCCACGGGGACCGTCCGGCACAGGTCCGCGCCACATGAGGCGGCTGCGGACCGGACGGTCATGCTACGGGTGGCGGTCCCGGCGCCGCAAAAAGCGGCGCTGGGGCCGGTCAGCCCGCGTCCTGCTCGGAGCTCTCCGGGAACTCGATGACGTTGCTGGCCTCGGGGGCCGTGGCCGGCACGCCGGCCTCCGTCTCGGGCTCGGTGGCCGGGACCTCGGACTTGCCGGCGAGCCAGGCGGCCGCGTTGGAGTCCGACTCTGCTCCCTCGTACGTGCCGAAGTCCATCGGCACGTAGTCGGGGGCGTAGGTCTCGATCTCGCGGTACCGGGGCATGCCGGTGCCGGCCGGGATGAGCTTGCCGATGATGATGTTCTCCTTGAGGCCCATGAGCCCGTCGGAGCGGGAGTCGATCGCAGCCTCGGTGAGGACACGGGTCGTCTCCTGGAACGAGGCGGCCGACAGCCACGAGTCGGTGGCCAGCGACGCCTTGGTGATGCCCATGAGCTCGGGACGGCCCTCGGCGGGCTTGCGGCCCTCCTGGACGAGGCGGCGGTTCATGTCGTTGAACACCCGCTGGTCCTTGCGCTCACCCGGCAGGAACTCGGAGTCGCCCGGCTCCTGGATGGCCACACGGCGGGTCATCTGGCGGACGATGAGCTCGATGTGCTTGTCGTGGATCGACACGCCCTGGTCGCGGTAGACCCGCTGCACCTCGTCGACGAGGTACTGCTGGACCGCACGGACGCCCTTGATCTCCATGAGCTCCTTGGGGTCGCGTGCGCCCTCGACGAGCGGGTCGCCGGCGGTGACCTCGTCACCGTCCTTGACCTCGAGGCGTCGCTCACGCTCGATGGAGTAGGCCTCTTCCTCGCCGTCGTCGCCGACCACGGTGACGGTCCAGACCTTGGAGTCCTCGTCGTCGATGCGGACGACGCCCGACGAGCGGGAGAGGACGGCCTTGTTCTTGGGCGTACGGGCCTCGAACAGCTCGACGACCCGCGGCAGACCGCCGGTGATGTCGCCCGCGGCGCCGGCCACACCACCGGTGTGGAAGGTCCGCATGGTGAGCTGGGTACCGGGCTCGCCGATGGACTGTGCGGCGATGACGCCGACCGCCTCGCCGGGCTCGATGAGCTTGCCGGTGGCGAGCGACGTGCCGTAGCAGGCCGCCGAGATGCCGAACTCCGACTCGTCGGTGAGCGGCGAGAGCACACGCACCTCGGTCACCTCGGGGTCCTCGCGGAGCGCCACCATCTCGTCGTCGCCGACGAGGGTGCCCTTGGAGATCTTGGTGCCCTTGGCGAGCACCCGGCCGTCGGTGAGCGTCACGTCGACGGAGAGCGTGAAGTCCTCGGCGAGCGTCCGGCTGAGCAGACGGGTCTCGAGGTGGGAACGCTTGCCGGCGGTGTCGGGGACGACCTCGTCGATCAGGATCGACCGGACCGGGCCGCCCTCGGCGAACGGGTCACGGTCGTTGATGATGAGCTCCTGGGAGACGTCGACGAGTCGACGGGTCAGGTAGCCCGAGTCGGCGGTACGGAGGGCGGTGTCGACCAGGCCCTTTCGTGCGCCGGGCGTGGCGATGAAGTACTCCAGCACCGACAGGCCCTCACGGAAGTTGGACTTGATCGGGCGGGGGATCATGTCGCCTCGGGGGTTGGCCACGAGGCCTCGCATGCCGGCGATCTGGCGGACCTGCGTCATGTTTCCTCGGGCGCCCGAGCCGACCATCATGTCGATCGGGTTGAACGCACGCGCCTTGAGGGTCTCCTGCATGGCCCGGGTCACCTCTGCGGTGGCCATGGTCCAGATCTCGACCTCCTTCTGCTTGCGCTCGCCGTCGGTGATGATGCCGCGTCGGAACTGCTTCTCGACCTTGTCGGCCTCGCCCTCGTGCTTGTCGAGGATCGCGCCCTTCGACGGCGGGGTCTGGACGTCGTCGATCGAGACGGTCAGGCCCGACCGCATGGCGTAGTTGAAGCAGAGCGCCTTCATGGCGTCGAGGGACCGGGCCGCGACGGCCTTCGGGAACTCGATCGCGAGGTGGTCGACGATGTCGCCCATCTCCTTCTTGCGCACCGGGGCGTTGTGGTACGGGTACCCGTCCGGCAGCGACGCGTTGAAGAGCAGCCGGCCCGGGGTCGTGCGGTGGTAGGTCGCCGCCACGCCGTTGGCCGGGGTGTCGACCAGCTCGGGGTACTCCTCACCGCGGTACTCGATGCTGGCGTGCAGCGAGACCTCGCCGGACTCGAGCGCACGCTCGACCTGCTCCATCCGACGGTAGGTGCGGCCCTCGCCAGCGACGCCGGCGCGCTCCTCGGTCAGGTAGTAGGCGCCGATGATCATGTCCTGGGTCGGGGTGACCAGCGGACGGCCGTTCGACGGGCTGAGCATGTTGTTCGCCGACAGCATGAGGACACGGGCCTCGGCCTGGGCCTCGGCCGACAGCGGCAGGTGGACCGCCATCTGGTCGCCGTCGAAGTC
>CAJANQ010000225.1 GCA_903941145.1 uncultured Actinomycetes bacterium | reverse complement strand
GCGCCGCCGCCACCGGCGTTGCCGCCGCAGCCGAAGAGGGAGCCGCAGCCGCCGCCGCCACCACCACCGGCCGCCGGGCCAGCGCCGCGACCGCCGCCGTTGCCGCTGCCGGAGTAGTTGCCGCCGGTGCCGCCGCCACCACCGCCGTAGACGGTGCCGCCGCCACCACAGCCGCCGCCGCCGGGGCTGCCCGGGCCGCTGGCGTTGCCGCCACCGCAGCCGCTGTTGCCGGAAGCTGCCTGACCGGGGGCGCCGACGCCAGCTGCCGTGCCGGCGATGCCGGGCTGGGCGGTGACCTCGGAGAGGGTCACGTTGACGACCGAGAGGCCAAGGGCACGCACGCCGTAGGCGCTGTTGCCGGCGCCGACCGGGGTGCCGCTGTTGATCTTGGCGTTCACGATGTTGACGTTCGAGGCGCCGGTCACGAGCACGCCCGTGGCGTTGCGGCCGGTGCCGCCCGCCACGACGGTGCGCGGGTTGTTGTTGTCGCCGATGACCACGCCGGTCGAGCCGCCGGTCACGAGGATGCCGGTCGCGTCGCCCGAGGTGCGGGTCACGGACTGGGCGCTGACGCCGCTGACCTTGGCGTTGGTCACACCGTTGAAGGTGATCGCCGGGGTGGTGCCGTTGCCGTAGATCGCAGTGATCGCCGTGGCGTCGAAGTCGCTGAAGTTGTCAGCCCAGCCGCCGGAGATCTCCAGGCCGGACCGCATGGCGAGCGGCTCGTTGAAGTTGCCTCCTGCAACACGAATGACGTTGACGTTGTTGTTGGACGAGTTGGAGATTGCCTGGGAGATGGACGCGCACGGGCGAAGGATCGGGCCGCAGGTGCCGTCATTGGTGCCTGTGCTGCGGACGAAGAACTTGGGGTTCGGGTCCTGGGAGACACCGACGGTGACGGGCGACGAGGTGGAGGTGCCTGCGTCGTTCGTGAGAGTGAGGGTGGCCGTATAGGTGCCCACGTTCTCGTAGGTGTGGGTGGCCGACGTGCCCGACTCGGTCGGGCTGCCGTCACCGAAGTTCCAGGTGTAGGTCAGGTTGCCGGCGGAGCCAGGCGACGACCCGGTGGAGTCGAACGTGACGACCAGCGGCGCGAAGCCGGAGGTGGGCGAGGCACTCGCAAGTGCGACGGGTGCGCCCGTGGTCGTGGTGGTCGTGGTCGCAGGCGTCGTGCCCGGATCCATTGGAGTACACGCCAGCGCCAGGAGCGTCGTCGCCCCAAGCATGGCTACAAGTGCTCTACGCACGGTCATTGGTTCCCCCAAATCGCCCGGGCCCCAACGGCCCACCGGGAATCTAACCGTGTTCCTGGCCGGGGTGTCAACGTTCACACGTCAACTTCCTCTGGGTGATCCTGCCCCTCACCTGATCCGGCCCGAACCTGGTTCAAGCTCTTGGGGGGCTAGCCCCCCGAACCCGGTTCAGAAAAAGTTGCGACAGAGGTCACAGGTCCTGTTACTCTCGCAACCTACGTATGAACACCGCTCAACGCGGTGGGCCACAGGGGGCACCGTGCGACATATCACTTCTCGGGTCACTCGGACCTCCCGGATCATGGCCCTCGGCCTGGTCGTGGCCATGGTGGGCGGCGTGACCGCAGCCTGTGCTGCTCCGGCACCTGCCACCGGCACCAACACCCAGGCGCAGTTCTGCGACTTCTGGCGCAAGGTCGACACGGCCCCGCCCGCCGCCGACAACGCAGTGCTGGTCAAGCCCGAGGTCGTGGCGCTCGCCGACTCGACCGCGGTCACCGGCTCGAGCTGCACCGATCCCTCCGCCAAGGTGGCGCTGAGCGGTGCGACCCTTGCTGAGGGCACCGAGGTCCCCTCGGAGCAGGGCACCTCGAACACCCAGCTCGTGGCCGCCGTCACCGGTGACGAGATCGGGGCCAGCCAGCCCGTCCTCGACAACCTCGAGGTCCAGGCCCTCTCGGCCGACATCACCTCCGCCGGCATCGTGCTGCGGGGCAACGTCCGGGTCACGCTCTCGGGCGTCACCTCGACCATCGGCTTCGTCGGCACCCTGGCCGACCTCAACAACTGGTCGGTCAACCTCTCCTCGACCGCCCTCACCATTCCGGGCCTCACCCTGGCCCCGGTGGTGTTCAACGGCACGCTGCGTTCCTCCTACGGCGTCGCCTCCCTCTCCCTGACGGCGCAGGCCCCGTCCGTGAAGATCGGTGACATCACGGTCACCAACGCCGCGATCGACTTCTCCGCCTCCGAGTCCACCGGCGTCGCCGCCAAGGTCTCTGGAACGGTCAAGGTCGGCCCCACCACCGCCACGGGCAACGTCGACGTCGAGTTCGACCGTGCCGGGGCGCTCGTCTCGGCCAAGGCCAACATTGCCGCCCGCCTCGTCGGCACGCAGGCTGGCGGCTCCAAGATCGACCTGACCGGCACGGTGAAGGTCGAGGGCAACAAGAACGAGACCTCGATCAGCTTCACCGGCTCGGGCATGCTCGGCGACCTGCAGGTCAACGAGGCCAACGGCTCGCTGACCCTGGGCGCCAACAAGGCCACCTTCGTCGGCCTGGTCGACGTCCAGCAGGGCGCCAACTACGCCCGCTTCAACGGCTCGATCGTCTGGGACGGCATCACCGCCTACGTCCCCTTCCTCACCCTTGAGGGTGCGGGCGAGTACTCCGGCACCCTCAACGACGGCACTGCCGTCGGGGTCAAGGGCAACCTGACCACCGAGGTCGTCGGCAGCCAGGTGTACGCCGTGGTCAACGGCAACTTCCAGATCGGTGCGCTCAAGGCCGCCGGTCGTGCGGTCGTCGAGGTGAACGGCGCCAGCACCACGCTGAACATCTCGGCCAACCTGACGGGCGCTGGCTTCGGCGGGACCGTCGACGGCGTCGTCGTCATCACTGACGGCCAGGCCGAGACCATCCAGCTCGACGGCTCCGTCACCGGCTCGCTGAGCCTCGGCGACGCCACCCTCACTGGTGCCAGCTTCTCCATCCGGAGCTCCTACGGCAGCCCGCTCGACATCAACTTCTCGGGCGGCCTGCAGATCGGCACCAAGGCGAACGTCAATGCCACCGTGGCGGCCTCCATCGGCCCGAACGGCACCCTGCTGACCCTCAACGGCGCCGTCGACGGCACCCTTGACCTTGGCGGCTGGACGCTGAACTTCAACGGCGGCGTCGTGGCCTCCTCGGCCCAGGTGGCGCTCACCGGCGCCGGCCGGATCCAGATGAACTCCTTCCCGCTGGGCGTGACCTTCAACGGCACCCTGGTGTCGTCGCTCACGCAGCCGACCTGGTCGCTGACCGGCAAGGGCAAGCTCCAGCTGTTCTCGATCCAGGTGGCCAGCGCCAAGCTGAACCTGTCCCAGCAGGCCGGCATGGAGGCCACCCGTGCGGGCTTCTACTTCTCGATCATCGGGATCCCGACCTACTTCGAGGGCAACTTCTTCCTGAAGCCCGAGGGCGGATGCTCCAAGGTGGACATCACCGGCGGCAGCTTCCTGGCCAAGCCGATCCTGGCGCTGGTCCTGCCCGGCGTCATCGGCTGCCCGGTCAACATCTGACCTGGCTGAGCCAGCACCACGGAACTGGGCGGTGCCCGGGGCTTCGGCCCCGGGCACCGTCGCGTTTGGGCATGCCCTCGTGCGAAGGACGCCGCTCTTGATTCCTGACTAAACACGTCGTGAATAGGGGTTCTGGCCTGCAATTGCAGGGGTGTTGCCCGTCACTCCCGAGTGCCAAACAGCGTTCACTCGGCTACCGTCGTTCGTACCGGCCACAACTACTCCTGTGGTTCGATTCCCCCCACCTCTGGAGAGCTCCATGAAGATCCGGTCCCTTGTCCTGGTCCCGCTGGCCGCCGCCGCCCTCGCCGGGGCCGTGCTCGTCGCCGGTTCGAACGCCGGTGCCGCCAGCACCACCGCCGGACAGGTCCCGATGGCCTCGCCGCCCAACGACACCTCGACCGAGAACATCGCCCGCATCGCGGCCGGCACCGAGGCCACACAGACGGTGACCCGACTCGCCATCCAGGCCGGTCTGGTCGGCACGCTGGCCTCGCCCGGCCCGTTCACCGTGTTCGCCCCGGTCAACGACGCGTTCGCCGCCGTGCCGCCCGCTGCCCTGCAGTCCGTCGCCTCGGACATCCCGACGCTCACCAAGGTGCTGACGCTCCACGTGGTGCCCGGCTCGTACACCACGGCCGACCTCAAGAAGTTGGACGGCCAGAGCCTGGCCACCGCTGAGGGCGGCAAGCTGCTCGTCCAGGTCAAGGGCAAGGACGTCATCGTCGGCGGCGCCAAGATCGTCGTGCCGGACATCAAGGCCTCGAACGGCGTGGTCCACGCGGTCGACACGGTCATCCTCGCGCCGAACGCCTGACGTAACAGCGGGGCGATACGCCACCAGCCAAACCTCTCGCGTCCGGCCACCGAGTACGTTCAACCTGTGGCCACGCCCGCCGAGGAACGACCCCTCATCACCAACGACGTCCACACCGAGGACCTCCCACCGCTGCCCCAGCGCGACTCTCGGATCGAGGCCGACCGCTGGGTCGAGGCACCTGCACAGATCCGTGACCTCGGGGCCGACCTGGGGCACCCTGCCGGCTACGTGCGTCGTATCGGCCGCTACCTGCTGTG
>CAJANQ010000224.1 GCA_903941145.1 uncultured Actinomycetes bacterium | reverse complement strand
CGGGCGCCGGGCGCGGGGCCGAGCCGCTCCGCCGCAACGCGGAGGCGGCGGGAGATGCCGGCACGGGACGCGGCGCCGCCCTTGCGGCGGTCGAACAGTGCCCAGCCGCCGAGCGCCCGGCCAAGGTGCCAGCCGACGACGACGGTGCGCCCCAGCGGGGGAACCCGACGGCGGCTGGTGAGCTCCGGGACCTGACGTCGTGTCGCCAGCCGGAGGCCCGGGACGTCCTTGGACCACGTGACCTGTTCGGTGTCGACGACCCACGGACCGTGGTCGGTGAAGGTGAACCGGCTGACGTCGGGCGACGGGTCGAACGCGGCGGTGGCAGCTGCGTCGGCGAGGGCGTTCGGCTCGGTCGGGTCGGAGGGAGAGGTCACTGGGGGAGTGCCGTGGCGGTGGGGGTCACGCGCCGTTGGCCGCCGCGAGTATGGCCCCTTCGAGGCCGGGACGGCAGATCACCAGCTCGGGGGTGCTGCGCGACGCCTGGTTGAACCGCAGCGGGTTGCCGTCCAGGTCGGACACCCAGAGACCGGCGGCGAGCGCAACGGCGACCGGTGCGCAGCTGTCCCACTCGCTCATCCCACCGGCATGCACGTAGGCGAGCGCCCGGCCGGCGACGACCTCCATGGCCTTGGCCCCGGCGGAGCCCATGCCGACGAGCTCCGCACCGACCGCGGCGGCTGCGGCCCCGGCCCATCCGGGCGGGCGGGTGCGGCTGGCGACGACGACGGGCGGTGCGTCGGCGGGGACCACCGGGGTCTGCACCGTGCCGTACGACTCGTCCAGGGACGGGAGGGCGACCGCGCCGCACACGGGGATGCCGTCGATGGCGAGCGCCACGTGGACCGCCCAGTCGGCACGACCCTCGCAGTACTCGCGGGTGCCGTCGAGCGGGTCGACGATCCAGACGCGGCTGGCGGCGAGGCGTGCGTCCACGACCTCGGCGGCCTCGTCCTTGGCCTCCTCTGACAGCACGGCGTCGCCGGGCGCCTCGGTCGCGAGGCAGTCCATGAGGTACTCGTGCGACGTCAGGTCGCCGGTGGTCTTGACCTGGCCGGCGTCGACGCCGGCGACGAAGAGCTCCTCGCGGAGCTCGAGCAGCTTGCGCCCGGCCATCTCGGCCAGGGCACGTGCGAGAACGTGGTCCTGTTCGGTGGCGGTCTGCATGTCCGCCACCCTAGGTGGCTCAGGTGGACCGGTGTCAGGCCGAGGCTGCGACGGCGCGGCCGCGGTGCTTCATGACGGGGGTGGTGTCGGCGGCACCGTGCGGTTCGCCGGCCGTCTGGTAGCACTCGGCGTGGAAGTGCTCGACGCGCACCCACTTCCCCTTCTCGTACACGTTGCAGATGATCTGCCGCAGGCGGACCTTCGCCTGGAACTTCACCGTCTCGCCGCAGTGGCGGCAGTCGACGATGCTCCCCGGTTCGATGTCCCGCTGGACCGCTCGCGAGGTCCAGCTCCCCTTGTCGGCACTGCTGCTCTTCTTCTTGGTCGTCCCCATGGGCCCATCATCGGGCGTCACGGTCCGTGCGCGTCGCCGGTTCGGCCCGATCGGGAACAACTGCCCGGGGGCAGATT
>CAJANQ010000223.1 GCA_903941145.1 uncultured Actinomycetes bacterium | reverse complement strand
GGTGTCGGAACCGGTCAGGAACTCGCGGTCGAGGTCCCAGATTGTGAGGCCGTAGGTCGCCGGGTCCAGCTCGGGGTGCAGCTCGGGGGCCTCGGCGGCGAGCGGGTCGAGATCCGCGATCAGGTGGCCGCGGACCCGGTGCATGTTGATGAGGGTCGACACCTGCATCTGCTTCTCGATCGCGGAGGCGACGTGGTCGACCGGGTTGACGTCCTGGCTCCACTGCACGGCCTCGTAGGGGACACCCAGGTCGGCGAACAACGAGTCGTAGAAGTTGTCCTCGCCCAGGAGCAGCTGGTTGATCTTCTTCAGGAAGAGCCCGGACTCCGCACCCTGGATGATGCGGTGGTCGTAGGTGCTCGAGACGGTGATGACCTTGGAGATGCCGAGCTCGGCCATCGTCCGGGGGTCGGCCCCGGCGAACCCGGTGGGGTAGGCGAGCGACCCGACGCCGACGATGACGCCCTGGCCCGGCATGAGGCGGGGGACCGAACGCTCGGTGCCGATGGTGCCGGGGTTGGTGAGCGTGATGGTCACGCCGGCGAAGTCGTCGACCGTGAGCTTGTTGGTCTTGGCGCGTCGGACCAGGTCGTCGTAGGCGGCGGAGAACTCCGCAAAGTCCATCGTGTCGGCGCGCTGGATGCACGGGACGAGCAGCGAGCGGGACCCATCGCGCTTCTCCTGGTCGATCGCCAGTCCCAGGCCCACGTGCTCGTGCTTCACGACCCGGGGCTCGCCGTCGGGGCCCGTCGTGAACGTGTGGTTCATGACCGGCAGGTGGTCGGCGACGGCGCGCACGATGGCGTAGCCGATGATGTGCGTGAAGCTGACCTTCTCGCCACGGGTGCGGGTCAGGTACCCGTTGATGACCGAGCGGTTGATCTCGAGCAGCTTGGCCGGCACCTCACGGAACGACGTGGCTGTCGGGACCGTCAGGCTCGCCTCCATGTTGGTGACGATGCGGGCGCCGACGCCCTTGATCTGCTCGCCCTGGACCGTCGTGTCCTTGGCGGCAGCAGCCGGCGCGGGGGTGGCCGCAGGGGCGGGAGTCGCCCCGTTCGCGGCGGGTGCGGCCGGGGCGGCCGGGGCCGTGGGGCGGCCGGCGGCCCGGTAGTCGGCGAAGAACTCCTGCCAGCTGGCCCCGACCGAGGAGGGGTCGGCCAGGTAGCGGTCGTGCATCTCCTCGACCAGCCAGGCGTTGGGTCCGAGCGCGTCGGCGGAAGAAGGGTCAGCGGGGGAGTCGTCGGGCACGGACGGATCCTAACGAGTCGGACCACGCGGCCCGAGCCGGGTCACGGGGTGCGGGCAGGGCGCGTAGATTCGCCCCGTGCTGATCGCGACCTGGAACGTCAACTCGCTGAACGCCCGCATGCCGAGGGTGGAGGAGTGGCTCGCCGCGGTGCAGCCGGACGTCCTGTGCCTGCAGGAGACGAAGATGACCGACGCCCAGTTCCCGGCGCTCGAGTTCAGCGGGATGGGCTACGAGTCCGCCCACCACGGACAACCCCGGTGGAACGGGGTGGCGATCCTCTCCAGGGTCGGCCTCGAGGACGTGGTGTACGGGTTCGACGACGGCCGCGAGCCCGACCCCGACGCCCGGGTGGTGTGGGCCACCTGCGGCGGGGTCCGCGTGGCGTCGGTGTACGTGCCCAACGGCCGGGAGCTCACCGACCCGCACTACGAGTACAAGCTCGACTGGCTGGGCCGCCTGCGCAACCACCTCGACGCCCACCACACGCCGGACGAGTACCTGGTGGTGCTCGGCGACTGGAACGTGATCCCGACCGACGACGACGTGTGGAACCCCGCTGCGTTCGAGGGACTGACGCACGTGAGCCAGCCCGAGCGTGACGCGGTCCAGCACGTGAAGGACTGGGGCCTGGTCGACACGCTCCGCGAGCGGTACCCCGAGCCGGGCATCTACTCCTACTGGGACTTCCGCAACCTGGACTTCCCCAAGGGGCGCGGCATCCGGATCGACTACCTGCTGTCGTCGCGGGCGCTGGCCGAGCGGTGCTCGGTCGACCTCGTGGACCGGAACGGCCGCAAGGGTGACAAGCCGTCCGACCACACGCCGGTCATGGCCGTCTACGACGTGGAGGGTGCGGCGTGAGCGGGACCGACGACGGCGGGCCGTCGTTCTCCGAGTCCGACGCGGTCCCCGAGCTCCTGAAGAACACCGACGGCCGGAGCCCGCGGGTCGAGGGACTCGCCGGACTTCCCGACACCCCGCGCCGACGTGAGGTCCGGCGTCTGGCGGCCGCCATGCGCGAGGTCATCGAGCACCTGGTGTCGACCACGGCCACGGCCGACCAGCTGGCGGGGGCGGCCACCGAGCTGGAGTCGCTCGCCGCAACGCTCGGCGGACTGCCGACCGGCCTGACCTACCGAGGGTTCGCCGAGGCCGCCAACGCCGGTGGGCTCGTGCGCGACCCGAACGACCCCGAGTGGTTCTCGTTCTTCGACCACAGCCCGTTCATCGGTCTGGCCAACCCGCTCTCCCCGCCGGTGCGACTGACCTACAACGCCGACATCACGCGGGTCGTCGGCGAGGTGACGTTCGGCAGCGCGTACGAGGGGCCACCCGGGTGCGTCCACGGCGGATACGTCGCTGCGGTGTTCGACGAGCTGCTCGGCGCCACCCAGTCGATGTCGGGTGCACAGGGCATGACCGCCCACCTGGGGATCGACTACCGCAGCCCGACCCCGTTGGGCGTCCCGCTCCGGATGGAGGGCTGGCTCGACCGTCGCGACGGCCGGAAGATCTACGCGAAGGGTGCGATGTACGTGGGCGACACGCTCACGGCCGAGGCCGACGCGCTCTTCATCGCCTTCGACCGCGAGAAGTTCCGGGCCCTTCTGGACGACCGGAACGAGGGCCTGGACCCAGACGCGTGACGTTGGAGCTGGTCGTGGCCCCCCGGGGGTGCTCGACGACCAGTGCCAGGAGCTCGTCGCCGAACCGCTCCACCTTGACCGGGCCCATGCCCGGGACCTCGAGCAGGTCGTTGCGGGACCTGGGGCGGCCTGCGGCGATCTCCATGAGCGTGGCGTCGTTGAAGATCACGTAGGCGGGGACGTCACCGGCGCGGGACTTGTCCTTGCGCCAGCGCTTGAGCGCGTCGACCAGCGCGGCGTCCTCGTCCGCCACGTCGGCGGGCCGGCCCCGGTTGGCCGACCGGGCCTCCGACGCCCGCCGGGCCGTCGCCGGCTTGTCGAGCGGTGGCGGCGCGGCACCCACCGCGGCCGACAGCACGCCGAGCCACGGCGACGGCTTGCGCTTCATGGAGCGGGTGCCGAACTCGCGGCGGGCCGCCCACGTGCAGTGCAGCTCCTCCCGGGCCCGGGTGAGGGCGACGTAGAGGAGGCGCCGCTCCTCGTCGACGGAGTCGGCGTCCTCGGCAAAGTGGATGGGCACGAACCCTTCCTCCAGGCCCGCCAGGTGCACGACCGGCCACTCGAGCCCCTTGGCCGCGTGGAAGGTCACGATCTCGACGGCGTCGCCGCCGCGCCGGTCCTCGCCGCGTAGCGCCGAGGTGACCCAGCCCATGAACCCGGGCACGCCGCCGGTGGGGTCGAGCACCAGGTACTCGCGCCCCAGGCGGACGAGCTCGGCCACGTTGGCGGCACGGTCCTCGTTGGTGGCGTCCGCGAGCGAGAGCTCGAGGTCGCCCAGTCCGACGCCGAGACTGGTCGCGGTGCGGAGCGAGGCGATGGCCTCCTTGACCTCGGGCTGCTCGAGCAGGTCGCCGGCGCCCCGGACCGTGTGGGGGATCTTGGCCGTGGTGAGTGCCTCGGCCATGACGACGGCCTGCGCGTTGGTGCGGACCAGCACCGCCTGCTCGGACCACGGCTGGCCGGGACGGTGGTGGTCGCGGACGGCACGGGCCACGGCCTGCGCCTCGGCGGTCTGGTCCGGCAGCTGGCGCACGGTGGGGAGCGGGCCGGCGCCACGGTTGGGCCGGAGCCGGATGGGCACGCTGGGCCCGTCGGCGAGGACCGCGTTGGCGGCAGCCAGGATCTGTGGCGTGGAGCGGTAGTTGTCCTCGAGGGTGACGGTGTCGCCGCCGGGGAAGAACTCGTCGAACTGGGTGAGGTACCGGGCGTCGGCGCCGTTCCAGGCGTAGATGGCCTGGTTGGGGTCGCCCACGACGCACAGGTCGGACTCGGGGCCGAGCCAGGCGCGGAGCAGCTCGAACTGCAGCGGGTTGACGTCCTGGAACTCGTCGACGAAGAGGTGGCGGAACCGCCAGTGGCGCGCGGACGCGTAGACGGGGTCGGCCGCCAGGTCGCGCGCCGCGAGCCGGAGGAGGTCGTCGAAGTCGACGAGCCGGTCCTTCAGCTTCTTGTCCATGAAGCGCTGGTACACGTCGGCCATGACCGACGGCTCGAGCGGCGGGGTCCGGTGGAACCTTGCCGCCGCGGCGACGTAGTCCTGCGGGCCGACCCGGCGAGCCGAGGCCCACTCGATCTCGGTCACGGCGTCGAGCGGCGCGGTGCGGTCCCTCGACGACGGCATCAGCCGGGCGACGTAGCCGACCTTCCGCTCGAGCAGCTCGGGCGGGCGCACGCCGCGCTCCTCCCACCGCTGGCGGAGCTGCGCGTACGCAATGGCGTGGAAGGTGCCGGCCTGGACGCCGTCACGGAGTCCCAGCCGTCCGAGTCGGGTGCGGAGCTCACCCGCGGCCTTGCGGGTGAACGTGACCGCCAGGACCCGGTGCGGGTCGAGGTGGCCGGTGAGCGCTCCGTGTGCGATGCGGTGCGTGAGGACCCGGGTCTTGCCGGAACCGGCTCCGGCCAGGATCCTGAGCGGCGAGGCCGTGGAGGTGACCGCGGCCGCCTGGGCCGGGTTGAGTCCGTGTACCAGCCGGTCGAGCTGCGCGGCCTCGGCCGCGTCGTACGCGGCGGCGGCGCCGGGCAGCTCTGCGGGGTGCGGGTCGGAGGGAGGGCCGGACACGTCGCCGACCGTACTCGCCGTCTCCGACACTCGGTTGCGGCGACTGGTCGTCGGCAACGGCACGAACCGGCTGCCGGATACGCTCGCCGCATGGGTTTTGACCGTTCCAGCCTCCACCGCGACGAAGACGTCGTGCTCGACCTCCATCCGCACTGGATCATGATGGGGAAGGCCGTGTTCTCGCTGGTCGTGGCCACGGCGATCGGCATCGGCCTGCTGACGCTCGGCTGGACCGGGTTCCTGGGGAAGGGCGTCAACGCCGTCGGGATCCTGCTCATCCTCGTCTCGCTCGTGTTCATGGCCCGCACGTGGATCGACTGGTACTCCACCAACTTCGTCCTGACCACGGACCGCTGCATCTACCGCGAGGGGATCGTCGCCAAGCGTGGTGTCGAGATCCCGCTCGACCGCGTCAACACGGTCTTCTTCAACCAGGGGGTCCTCGAGCGCATGGTCGGGGCCGGGACGCTCACCATCGAGTCGGCAGGCGAGCACGGAGTGCAGACGTTCGAGGACGTCCGCAACCCCATGGGCGTGCAGCAGGAGCTCTACCAGCAGATCGAGGACCAGCGGAACCGGCGGGTCGTCAGGGTCGACGAGGTCGGCGACAGCGGTGCAGGCGGCGGCTCGACCGCGGACGAGCTCGCCAAGCTCGCGGACCTGCACGCCCGAGGCGTGCTCACCGACGAGGAGTTCGCCGAGCAGAAGTCCCGGCTGCTCGGCTGAGCCGTCAGAAGAGCGACGGCGGGTACCAGTTGCCGTCGTTCGCCGCCCGCCAGCCGTGCTCGGCCGGGCGGAACCACTGCAGCACCGAGTCCCGGTGCGCCGCTGCGTACGTCTCGTAGGGCAGGTCCTCGGGGTGCCGCGCCAGGTCGACGAACGGCATCGAGCAGGCCGAACACCGCAGCGGGTGCGAGTCGGAGAAGTCGCCGCCGCACGCGTCGCACCCCGGCAGAGCTGACTCGACCTCCGGGTGCACCGGTCGGGCGACCGGCGCGTCGACCGCCAGCGTGTGCCGGCCGGTGCGACAGCTCAGCGCGGCAGCTGCCGGGGCGGTGACGAGCACGAACGACGCACCGCACGAGGTGCACCGGCACGCCAGGAGCGAGCCGGCCTGCCCGTCCTCGAGCGCGAGCCCCCGCGACGAGAGGCCGTGGCCAGACAGGTCGTCCTCGGTCACGCCGCCGCCGGGCAGCAGTACGGGCTGGAGCACGAGCCGCGTTGCCGGCCGGTCCCCACGCCCTGGCACGGTGACGACGGCCTCGACCGCGGCGGCCGCCGGGCCGATCCAGGTCTCCAGGGTCCAGGTGGCGCCGGGCTCGGCCACGCCGGTCAGGTCGAACTGGGTCCGTGTCCCGTCGGCGAGCTCGACGTCGAGCACCGGGGCCACGGCCGCAACGGCGAACTCCTGCCGGTCCTCGCTCGTGGTGCCGGGCGTCGGGTCGGCAAGACGGGCGACCTCGAGGCCGTCGACGAACACGCGGGCGGGCGGGGCGGGGGCAGGTGCGACCAGGCCCGGGAGCGGCGGCACAGGGACCGGGACGACCATCGGCGGAGGGAGCAGGGCCGGTGCGCTGGAAGGTGGGGGAGCGGTCGGGGCCGGTGGCAGGCCGACGCCCGCAACTGCAGGTCCAGGGGGCAGCGGGTAGCTCGGAGCGGGCGCAGCGCTCGGGGCGGGCGGCAGGAACGCGGTCGAGGCCGGACCGGCCGGCACCTGCGGGCGCGGCAACGACCCGGGGCTGCCGATGGGCGGCAGCGCCGCAACCCGCCGTTGCTCACGCCGGAGGCTGACGGCGAGGGCCGGGACGAAGATGGGCGGCAGGAACACCAGGCCCAGGTTGAACCCGGTCCCTCGTCCGAAGCGTTTGCCGATGCTCCACCAGAGGTAGGCGTACGTGATGTAGTTGACGCACGGGACGAACGTCAGGATGACGATCAGGCAGCCCTGGAGCTGCGCGGCGTTGGCGAGCGAGTAGGTGTTGAGGACAGGGACGAGGGCGTGCCAACCGGGCTGCCCGCCGGCCTTCAGGATCGTCCAGATGCTCGCGATGAGCACCACGACGAATCCGATCGCCAGGACGAACAGTGCGGCGGACGCCCAGCCCGGCAGCTCGGACGACTGCTGGTAGGAGGCGTCGCCGAAGTCGTTGACGACCTGTGCGATCACTCTGCTCCACCGATTTCGACGGTCGCTCCGGCGGCCGGGCGCACGTGCCAGCCGTCGAGCTCGACGCCGGGTCGCGCCAGTGCGACGACACAGCCGCCGAACCCTGCGCCGGTCAGCCGGGCTCCGTAGACGCCGGGTGTTGCGAGCAGCCCCTCGACCAGCTCGTCGAGCACCGGCGTCGACACCTCGAAGTCCTGCGCGAGCGACCGGTGGCTGGCCACCATGAGGCGTCCGAGCTCGGCAAGGTCGCCGACCCTGAGCGCGTCGGCGGCAGCCAGCACCCTGCCGGACTCGCTGCGGACGTGGCGGGCCCGTGCCCGCACGACCGGGTCCTCGATCGCCTCGACGGCGTCGAGCGACGCGGCGGGGAGCGGGCCGACCAGCGCGGCGGCGTCCTCACAACGGGCGCGGCGCTCTGCATAGGCCGAGTCGGCGAGCTGACGCTGCTGGCCCGACGGAACGACCCAGATGCACGCGTCCTCCGGGACCGGGACCGGGTCGACGGTCATGGCGTCGCAGTCGATCAGGAGGGCGTGGCCCTCGACCCCGGCGACGGAGCAGAGCTGGTCCATGATCCCGCAGGGCACGCCGTTGGCCCGGACCTCTGCCGCCCGGGCCGCGACGGCCAGCTCTGCGTGGGTGCCGGTCGCCCCGAGCGCCAGGCAGACGGCGACCGTGAGCGCCGAGCTCGACGACAGCCCGCTGCCCGGCGGGACGGTAGAGGTGACGGTGCCGGTGAACCCCTCGGTGGCGCCCAGCTCGACCGCGGCGCCGGCCACGTAGCGGCCCCAACGCGGCTCGACCGTCGTGGGGTCCGGCGCCGGGAGGGAGAGCACCACCGGGTCCGGCTCCAGGTCGGAGCGCAGCTCGACGACCCCGCCGCCGCGGGTCCCGACCACGGTCGTGCCCAGGTGCACCGCCATGGGCAGCACGGGCCCGCCCATGTAGTCGGTGTGGTCGCCGATCAGGTTCACGCGGCCGGGTGCATGGACCCGGACGGTTGCAGCGCTCATGCGCCCGGGAACCCGCGGAGGGTGGCAGCGGCGTCGGCCGGGACGACCGGGTTGAAGTACACGCCCGCGCCCAGCTCGCCGGCCGCCACGTAGCGCTGGGTGCCGGGGGAGCGCAGGAGCGGGGCGATGTGGACGTGCAGCCGCGCGTCGGGCCAGTCGCCACCGTCGGTCGGCCGCTGGTGGACCCACAGCATGTAGGGCATGGGCGCGTCGAACAGCTGGTCCAGCCGGGCGAGCACGTCCACGAGCAGCGCTGCGAGCCCGTCGCGGTCGCAGGCCGGATCGGTGAGCGCCCCGGCGCCGTCGGCGGACGCGAGCCGCAGCTCGAACGGCCACGAGGCCGCCGCCGGCACCCAGGCCGTCCACCGGCCACGGGTCGACACGACGAGCTCGTCGGGAACCGTCTCGAGGACGCCGTCGACGAGCTCCTTGAGCGGCTCCGGCGGCACCTGGTCGAACGCGTAGATCTGCCCGTGGGGGTGCGCGATGGTGGCGCCCACCTCGGTCCCACGGTTCTCGAACACCAGCACGTAGTCGACGTAGTCGCGGGCACCGAGCGCCGCGGTGCGGTCGGCCCACAGGTCGACCACCTTGCGGGCGCCCTCCACACCGAGCGACCAGAACTCGGCGTCGTGGTCCGGTGTGTAGAGGACGACCTCGCACCGTTCGTCGCCCAGTGCGGGCCAGCGGTTGGCGAACCAGCGGACGTCGTAGTCGTCGGGGGCCTCGAGGCCGCCCGGGCAGAAGGGGCAGCCGGCCTGGGGAAGGTTGGGGCGACCCTGCCGGGACCCGACCACCACCGTCGGACGGCCGGTGAGCGGGTCGGTGCGCAGGTCCGGGCCTCGGCGCGGCTCGTCGGCGGACTCCAACATCGCCGCAACCGTAGCGGTGGGCCCGACGGGGCACGGCAGCCGGACGGCTTGACCCTGTCCCGGCCCGACGAGAACACTTCGCCCATGCCGAGCACCAGCGCCAACGGAATCGACGTCTACTACGACACGTTCGGGGACCCGGCCGACCCGACCCTGCTGATGGTGTCGGGCCTGGGTGCCCAGTGCATCGGCTACCAGGACGACTACTGCAACCGGTTCGCCGCCCACGGCTACCACGTCGTCCGGTACGACAACCGGGACGTCGGCCTGTCGGCCCGCTGGGACGGCGTCGAGTTCGACGCCCTCGCCGCGTTCGCCGCCGGGGTCGCCGGCGAGCAGGTCGACGCCCCCTACTCGCTGAGCGACATGGCGGCCGACGGCATGGGCGTCCTCGACACCCTCGGCGTGGAGCAGGCACACGTGGTCGGCTGCTCGATGGGCGGGATGATCGCCCAGACCATGGCGATCGAGCACCCGGACCGGGTCCGCTCCCTGGCGTCGGTGTTCTCGACCACCGGTGCGCCCGACGTCGGCCTGCCGCACGCGGAAGTGCTGATGGCGCTCGCCGAGTGGGTGGGCAACTCCGACGAACCGGTCACCCGCGACGACAAGATCGCGTCGTCCATGATGATCTCCCGCGTGATCTCCACCAAGGCCACCTGGGACGAGGACGTCGCCAAGGTGTTCCACGGCCAGCTCGTCGACCGCGCCTGGTACCCGGAGGGCACGCCCCGTCAGTTCGGCGCCATCGTGGCGTCGGGCTCCCGCGAGGAGTCGCTCACCCAGCTCTCCCTCCCGACTGCGGTCCTGCACGGCGACGCCGACCCGCTCGTCGACATCAGCGGCGGCCGCCGGACGGCCGAGCTGGTCCCCGGCGCCACGTTCCACCAGCTCGACGGCATGGGCCACGACCTGCCTGAGCCCTACTGGGACCGCATCGTGGGCGCCGTGGTGGACAACATCGGCCGCGCCGGCTGAGCGCGTCGCACCCGTCGGCCATCGTCGGCCGTCGACCCCAGACATTCGTCAGAACGAGAAGAACCAGGAGACCCGGATGGGCCCGCTGCAAGGTGTGAAGATCATCGAGGTCGCAGGTATCGGTCCCGGACCGTTCGCCGCGATGCTCCTGTCGGACATGGGGGCGGACGTCGTCCGTGTCGACCGGGCGTCCAACGCCATGGGCGGTGACCCCGCCACACCGCCGGCCGACGTGCTCGGACGTGGCCGCCGTTCGGTGGCGCTCGACCTCAAGTCGCCCGACGGCATCGCCGTCCTCATGGACATGGTCGAGCAGGCCGACGTCCTCATCGAGGGCTACCGGCCCGGTGTGGCCGAGCGCCTGGGGTTCGGCCCGGACGAGTGCGCGGCCCGCAACCCCAAGCTCGTCTACGGCCGCATGACCGGCTGGGGCCAGGAGGGTCCGTACGCCCCGACGGCGGGCCACGACATCAACTACATCGCTCTCGCCGGCGTGCTGGCCCACCTGGGCCGTGACGGCGAGAAGCCCACTCCGCCCATCAACCTGGTCGGCGACTTCGGCGGCGGCGCCATGTTCCTGGCCTTCGGCGTCGTGTGCGCGCTCCTCGAGGCGCAGCGGTCCGGCCAGGGCCAGGTGGTCGACACCGCCATGGTCGACGGCGCCGCCTACCTCATGATGATGATGTGGGCCTTCTCGGCCATGGGTATCTGGTCCGAGGAGCGCGGCACCAACATGCTCGACACCGGCGCCCACTACTACGACACCTACGAGTGCAAGGACGGAGGGTTCGTGTCGATCGGCTCGATCGAGCCGCAGTTCTATGCACAGCTCCTGACGCTCACCGGCCTGGAGGAGGACTACGCGTCGCGCGGAGAGTCCCTCCCCAACCAGAACGACAAGGCCCGCTGGGGAGAGATGAAGGAGCGCCTGGGCGCCATCTTCCTGACCCGCACCCGTGACGAGTGGAGCGCCGTGATGGAGGGCACCGACGTGTGCTTCGCCCCGGTGCTGACCATGCAGGAGGCCACCCAGCACCCGCACAACGTCCAGCGCAGCACCTTCACCGAGGTGGCCGGCATCGTGCAGCCCGCCCCGGCGCCGAGGTTCAGCCGGACGGGGGCCGAGGTGCAGCGGCCGCCGGCCCACGTCGGCCAGCACACCGTCGAGGTCCTCGGCGAGTGGCTCGGCATGGACGACGAGCGCATCGCTGCGCTGCGCAGCTCCGGCGCGCTGGCCTGACATGGCGACGCTCGTCCTGTTCCACGCACATCCCGACGACGAGGCCATCGCCTCGGGCGGCACCATGCTCCAGGCCGCTGCCGACGGCCACCGTGTCGTGCTGGTGGTCGCCACCCGCGGCGAGCGCGGCGAGCCCCGTGAGGGGGTCCTGGGGGAGGGCGAGCAGCTCTGGGAGCGGCGCATCACCGAGACCATGCGGGCGGCCGAGCTGCTCGGCGTGGCCCGGGTGGAGTTCCTGGGCTACGTGGACTCCGGAATGGTGGGGGACCCGGCCAACGAGTTCCCGTACTCGTTCGCCTCGGCCGACGTCGAGCAGGCCGCAGTGCGGCTGGCCGCGATCCTGGCCGAGGAGTCCGCCGACGTGCTCACGGTCTACGACGACCACGGCGGCTACGGGCACCCCGACCACGTCCAGGTCCACCTGGTCGGCCATCGGGCCGCCCAGCTCGCCGGCGTGCCCAAGGTGTTCGAGGTCACCATGAACCGCGACGCCATCCGCCGCCAGCTCGAGGCGGCGCTCTCCGGCGGGGAGGCCCCCGTGGACGCCGAGGACGCGCCGACGGTCGCCGACACCGAGTCCTTCGGCTCGCCCGAGGCGCTCATCACCCATGCCGTCGACGTGCGCGAGGTCATCGCCACCAAGCGGGCGGCCATGCAGGCGCACGAGTCGCAGATCGGCCCCGACTCCTGGTTCCTCCAGATGGACGACAACATGTTCGCGGGGGCGTTCGGCACCGAGTGGTACATCGAGCACGGCTCGCCGCGGTCGGCCGACGAGCCGTTCCGGGGCTCCCTGTTCCGGGACTCCTAGGTCCCGGGCGTTAGCCTGCCGCCGTGCTCCCTTCCCCCCACCTCCTCGGCACCGTCGTCCAGATCCACAACGAGTGGGCCTGGATGGTCATCCTGTCGAACGGCATCGTCGGGCTCTGGGCGCTCGGCGCGCACTGGCTCAAGCCGCTCAGGGTCAAGGCGCTCTGGTGGTTCGTGGTGGTCGCGGAGCTCACGATCTTCGTGCAGGTCGCGCTGGGCGTGTACATGGTCGCCAGCGGTCAGCAGAAGGCCCCGCAGTTCCACATGTTCTACGGGTTCGTCGCCATCATCACCGTGGCGATCCTCTACTCCTACCGCAACAGCCTGCGGGCCTGGCAGTACCTGCTCTACGGCGGCGGCAGCCTGTTCCTGATGGGGCTGGGCATCCGGGCCGTGCTCGTCGGCATGCGCTGAGCCGCAGCGGCCTGTACGCGACGGTGCCGCACCCGGAGGTGCGGCACCGACCAGTTCTACGGAGCCGCCAGGGGCGGCCCGGCCATCAGTTGGCGAGACGCTTCTCGAGGTCGCTGAGCTCGTCGCGCATGGCGTTGGGGAGCCGCTCGCCGATCGACTCGAAGTGGCCGCGGATGAGCTCGACCTCACCGCGCCAGGCCTCGTTGTCGACCGAGAGCAGGGTCTCGAGGTCGGTGCCGTCGATGTCCAGGCCGGACACGTCGAGCGAGGCGGCCGTCGGCACGTGGCCGATGGCGGTCTCGTTGGCCTCGCCCTCGCCGTTGACACGGTCGATGACCCACTTGAGGACACGGCTGTTGTCGCCGAACCCGGGCCACAGGAACTTGCCCTCGTCGGACTTCCGGAACCAGTTGACCCAGAACATCTTGGGCAGGTTCGAGGCGTCGGTGGCGCCACCGATCTCGAGCCAGTGACCGATGTAGTCGCCGACGTTGTAGCCCATGAAGGGCAGCATCGCGAACGGGTCGAAGCGCACGTCGCCGACCTTGCCGGCGGCGGCGGCCGTCTTCTCGGAGCTCATGACCGAGCCCAGGAACACGCCGTGCTGCCAGTCGAAGGCCTGGGTCACGAGCGGGACGTTCGTGGCGCGGCGGCCGCCGAAGAGGATCGCCGAGATCGGCACGCCGGCCGGGTCCTCCCACTCGGGGGCGATCGACGGGCACTGCGACGCCGGCGCGGTGAAGCGGGCGTTAGGGTGGGCGGCCGGGGTCTCGGACCCGGGCGTCCAGTCGTTGCCGCGCCAGTCGACCAGGTGGGCGGGCGCCTCGTCGGTCATCTCCTCCCACCACACGTCGCCGTCGTCGGTCTTGGCGACGTTCGTGAAGATGGAGTTGCCCCAGACGGACTCCATGGCGTTCTTGTTGGTCGCGTCGGACGTGCCGGGGGCGACGCCGAAGAAGCCGGCCTCGGGGTTGATGGCGTAGAGGCGGCCGTCCTCGCCGAACTTCATCCAGGCGATGTCGTCACCGACGGTCTCGACCTTCCAGCCGGGCAGCGACGGGACGAGCATGGCCATGTTGGTCTTGCCGCAGGCGGACGGGAACGCCGCCGCCACGTACTTCTTCTCTCCGTTGGGCGGGGTGATGCCCAGGATGAGCATGTGCTCGGCCATCCAGCCCTCGTCGCGGGCCATCGTCGAGGCGATGCGCAGCGCGAAGCACTTCTTGCCGAGCAGGGCGTTGCCGCCGTAGCCCGAGCCGTACGACCAGATCTCACGCGTCTCGGGGAAGTGCGAGATGTACTTGGTGTCGTTGCACGGCCAGCTGACGTCCGGGCGGGCGTTGCCGTCGGCGTCGACGAGCGGGTAGCCGACCGAGTGCAGGCAGGGAACGAAGGCTCCGTCGGACCCGATGACGTCGAGGGCGCCCTGGCCCATGCGGGTCATGATGCGCATCGACACGGCCACGTAGGGCGAGTCGGTCAGCTGCACGCCGATGTGGGCGATGGGGGAGCCGAGCGGGCCCATCGAGAACGGCACCACGTACATGGTGCGGCCCTTCATGGTGCCCCGGTAGTGCTCGAGCATCTCGGCCTTCAACTCGGCCGGGTTCCGCCAGTAGTTGGTCGGGCCGGCGTCGATCTCCTGCTCGGAGGCGATGAAGGTCCGGTCCTCGACACGGGCCACGTCGGTCGGGTCCGAGAGAGCTAGGTACGAGTTCGGCCGCTTGGCGTCGCTCAGCCGCTCGAACGTGCCGTTGTCGACCAGCAGCTGGCAGAGCCGGTCGTACTCCTCGGCGGTGCCGTCGCACCACTCGACCGAGACGGGCTCGAAGATCTGCCGCCACTCCTCGACCCAGTCGAGCAGCTGCTGGTTGGTGGTGGTCCCTGCCATTGGTTCCTCAGCTTCCTTGCTGACGCCGTGGCGTCGACGGTATGGCTAGTTCAACGAGCTATCCACTGAAGGCTACGGAGTCGCGTCCGCAGTCAGTAATAGGGAGAGATGCCTGTCAGACCTCGGGCGCGGGCTCGGCGTGGGCCTGGAAGGCCGGAGTGCCCATGTCGACCTCGGAACCGAGGGACAGGCCCGTGGCCCGGCCGGACTCGTCGAGCTCGAAGCAGACGCGCTGGCCCTGGCGCAGCATGCGGAACACGGTGCCGACCAGGCAGTCGACGGCAAGGTCGTACTCGACCAGGTCGGTGTCTCGGACGACGATGCCGTCACCGGTCGACGGGTCGTACGACTTGATGACTCCCTGCACGGTGCTGCTCCGGTCAGGCGCGGGCGGCCGTGGTGGGCTTGGTGACCTTGCCCGCCTTGATGCAACGGGTGCACACGTTCATGCGCTTGGTCCCACCGGGGGTGGCCACGCGGATGCGCTGGATGTTCGGGTTCCAGCGTCGGTTCGTGCGCCGGTGCGAGTGGCTCACGTTCTTGCCGAAGATGGGTCGCTTGTCGCAGATGTCGCAGACGGAGGACATACGGCTTCCTGTCGAATCATGGTCCGAGTCCGGTGCTCGGATCCTGCTGGGTGCGCGCCGAACGGCTGGCACCCGGGACCGAGACGGTAGCGCACCACCGGGACCCCGGCCCAACCGGCAGAGATCCCGGCGACGGCCCGGCCCCGGCACTACTGGAGTCCGTAGAGTACGGGCATGGCCGAGCTCCGAGCACTGAGTCCCGCAGACCTCTCGGGCGTCCTGCGCTCGTGCGCCGACGTGCTGGCCGACCACGCGCCGGCCGTGGACGCCCTCGAGCTCACCGAGGAGGACCTGCTCGCAGAGGGCGAGCTTCCCACCGGTCCGGGCACGGTGCTCGCCCGGGGGGTGGCTGCTGCTGCCGCCGCTGCCGCCGGGACGGCCGACCTGACCCGTCTCGGTGAGGCTGTGGCCACGGCGTGCGCCGGCGGCCACGGCCGCGCCGGCAGGTTCTGGGCCGCCGTGACGGCGGGCTGGGCCGAAGGCCTTCGCAACGCCGACGTGGTCGACGGCGGCCGTCTGGCGCTCATGTTCGAGGCTGCGGCCGAGGGGCTCACCGGCTCCGACGACGGCGCCCACCCCGGCGGCCCGGCGGCAGTGGCCGCCGCCGCCGCCGACGCGGCCCTTGCCGCGTCCGACGAGGGCGCCGGGCTGGCCGAGGTGCTCCTGGCAGCCGCCGACGGCGGTCTGGCCGAGCTGGAGCGTGGTCCGGTCGCCGACCCAGACCTGGCCCGCCGGGGCGTGGTGGACGCCACGGCCGCGGCGTTCCTGCTGGTGGTCGACGTCATGGCCAGCGTCGTGACCGGGGAGCCGCTGCCCGAGCTGCCCTCCGACCCCTACCCGTCGGACCCGGCCGCCGGCCCCGCCGACCGCTACGAGGTCCGGTGCCGGCTGCAACCGGCCGACGGCGCGGACCTGGAGGACTGGCTGGTGGGGGCGCTCGCCGAGCTGGGCGACGTCGTGCACTGTTCACCCCTGGGCGACTCGTGGACCGTCGAGGTCTGGACGCGCTTCCCCGGCGCCGCCGTCGAGGTCCTGTGCGACGCCGGCCGCCCCCGCGAGCTCCACATCGCGGTGCTCCCTGCCGCATGACCGAAGGTAGTGGGGGCGGGGCGCTCTCGCTCGTGGAGCTGGCGGCCATGGACGTGGCCCGGCTGAACGGCGTGGGCGACCGCAAGCTCGACGCACTCCAGAAGATGGGGATCCGGTCGCTGCTCGACCTGCTCTGGCACTACCCGCGCCGCTACCTGGACCGCACCGGCGGTTCGACCGTCGGCGACCTGCGGCCCGGCACCGAGGGCCTGGTGCTCGGCCGCGTCGGGTCGGTGTCGTCGAGGAAGGTCGGCAACCGCCGCTCGATGGTGACCGCCGAGGTCCGTGACGCGACCGGCTCGGTCCGCTGCACGTTCTTCAACCAGCCGTGGCGCGAGCGGCAGCTCCAGGGGTTCGTCGAGCGCCGCACCGAGGTCGCCATCTTCGGCAAGGTCGAGGAGTTCAACGGTCGGCCGCAGTTCACCAACCCGGTCGTCGACGCGGTGGGGGACCGGACGGGCCGGATCGTGCCCGTGTACCCGCAGTCGGAGAAGTCGGGACTGTCGACCTGGGAGCTCGCCGGCTGGATCAGCCAGACCCTGCGCAGAAGTTCGGCCCGCGGCATCGCGGACCCGGTGCCGTCCGAGATGCTGGAGAAGTACGGGCTGACCGACCGCAACACGGCGCTCCGTCAGATCCACGAGCCCGAGTCGATGGGCGAGGTCACCACCGCCCGGAAGCGGCTGGTGTTCGACGAGCTCTTCCGGCTGCAGCTGGCGCTGGTGCTCCGAAAGCGGGAGATCGAGCGGTCCTCGCTCGGCCACCGCCACGTCGTGGCCGACGACGAGGGGCCGGCCCCCGGCATGGTCCGGCGGTTCGTCGAGCAGCTGCCGTACCCGCTCACCGGAGCGCAGGTGCGGGCCATCGAGGAGGTCGCCGCGGACTTGGCCGGCCCGGTGCCGATGCACCGGCTCTTGCAGGGCGACGTCGGCGCCGGCAAGACCGTGGTGGCGCTCGCCGCGATGCTCACCGCCGTCCAGGGCGGGCACCAGGCCGCGCTCATGGCCCCGACCGAGGTGCTGGCCGAGCAGCACCACGCGTCGGTGCGGGCGCTCCTCGGTGACGTGTCGATCGAGGCGGAGGGCACGCTCCTCGGCAGCCGGCCGCTCGGCGTCGCGCTGCTCACCGGCCGGGTGCCGGCGGCCGAGCGGCGCCGCGTGCTGGCCGGTCTGGCCGACGGCACGGTCGACCTGGTCGTCGGCACGCACGCCCTCATCCAGGACGGCGTCGACTTCCGGTCGCTCGGCGTCGTGGTGGTCGACGAGCAGCACCGGTTCGGCGTCGAGCAGCGCGCCGCGCTCCGGGCCGCCAATGAGGACGGCGTCGTGCCGGACGTGCTGGTCATGACCGCGACGCCGATCCCGCGGACCGCGGCCATGACCGTCTACGGCGACCTGGACGTGTCGGTGCTCGACGAGCTCCCGCCCGGGCGCACGCCGATCGCCACGACCTGGGCGCAGACCCCCGAGGCCGTCGAGGCGGCGTGGGAACTGGTGCGCGCCGAGGTCGCGGCCGGCCACCGCGCCTACGTCGTGTGCCCGCTCGTCGAGGAGTCGGAGAAGGTGCAGGTGGCCTCGGCCGAGGAGACCGTCGAGGAGCTCTCGGGCGGCGCGCTCTACGGGCTCTCGCTCGGGCTGCTCCACGGACGGATGGCCGGCGCCGACAAGGCCGAGGTCATGGACCAGTTCCGGTCAGGACGACTCGACGTGCTGGTCGCGACGACGGTGATCGAGGTGGGCGTCGACGTGCCCGACGCGACGGTGATGGTCGTGCTCGACGCCGACCGGTTCGGCATTGCCCAGCTCCACCAGCTGCGCGGCCGCGTCGGCCGTGGTG
>CAJANQ010000222.1 GCA_903941145.1 uncultured Actinomycetes bacterium | reverse complement strand
TGGCGTCCTGGGTGGCCTTGGTGCTGACCCGGGTCAGCACCGCCGGGGTGACCTTGTCGCGCAGCGCGGCGACGTGCGTCTTGCGGCCGACCGACTCGATCCAGTTGGTGAGGCCGGCGCGCACGACCTCGTTGACGATGCCGGTGATGGGCGGCGTGCCGAGCTCCTGCTTGGTCTGGCCCTTGAACTGCGGCTCGGGGAACGTGACCTTGACCGCAGCGACCAGGCCCTCTTGGACGTCGGTCTTCTCGGCGCGGTCCTGGCCGGACTTGGAGAGCTTGGCCAGCTTCTTGGTGCCGGCCAGGAGCGTGTCGTTCACGACCTTGGTGAGCGCCCGGTCGAAGCCGGCCACGTGCGTGCCGCCCTCGGGGGTCGGGATGGTGTTGACGAAGCTGGTGACGACCGAGTCGTAGCCCTTGGTCCAGCGCATGGCGACGTCGACGGTGCAGGTGCGCTCGACGACGGTCATCTTCCCGTCGACGGGGACCTTCTCCTCGAACGTGCCGGTGCCGTGCAGCGTGATGACCTCGGTGACGGCCTCGCCCGTGGACTTTGCGTCGACCAGGTCGGCCAGGCCGCCCTTGGCGACGAACTCCTCGTCCTTACCGCCGCTGCGCTTGTCGGACAGCCGGACCTTGAGGCCGGGCACCAGGAAGCACACCTGGATGCAGTGCTCCCGGACGAGCTGCGGGTCGATGCTCAGGCCCGGGTCGAACACGTCGAGGTCGGGCCAGAAGCGCACGCGTGTGCCGGTGCGCTTGGGCGGGACCTTGCCGGTGATCTTGAGCGTGGAGCTGGGCTTGAAGGCGCCCTTGGCGTCGATCTGGCCGGGGATGCGCTCGACGAAGCACAGGCGGTGGGTCGAGCCGTCGCGGTCGACCTCGGCGACGACCTTGGACGCCAGCGCGTTCACGACCGAGGCACCGACGCCGTGGAGGCCGCCCGAGGACGAGTACGCCCCGGTGCCGAACTTGCCGCCGGCATGGAGCTCGGTGAACACGATCTCCAGCGCAGTGCGCTTGCCGTCCTTCTTGCCGATCGGGATGCCGCGGCCGTTGTCGCAGACCTCGACCGAACCGTCCTTGTGGAGGGTGACCTCGATCAGGTTGGCGAAGCCGGCGGCGGCCTCGTCCACGGCGTTGTCGATGAGCTCCCACACCAGGTGGTGCAGCCCCTCCGGCCCCGTGCCGCCGATGTACATGCCCGGCCGCTTCCGCACGGCGTCGAGGCCGGCGAGCAGCTGGATGCTCTTCTCGTCGTAGGAGTCGTTCGTGCGGTTCGTCGGTCCGCTGCCCGTCGTGCGCGCCATGGGAGGTCAATCACACCACGGGGTTGCGACGACGGTGGGGACCGTCCCGACCGGGCCGTCCGCGGCGGTCACCACCGGCCCGTCCCGACCGCCAGGAAGCGCCGCTTGGTGGCCTTGGACGCCAGGTCGCGGGCGGTGTGGGGGATGGTGAGGGGCTCGGCCTTGGGGTCGGGGCGTGTCGGGTTGTCGGCCTGGCCGACCACGATCAGGACCCCGTCCTCCGGTCCGACGTAGGCCCAGTCGATCTGCGACTCGGTGCGGAACTTGGTGAGCCGGAGGCCGCCGGTGGCCCGGCCCTTCAGCGGGATCTCGGCGGCGTCGGTCACCTTGGCGGTCTGGGCGTCGGAGACAGTGAGGAGGATCGTGTCCTGGTCGGCGGTCCCGGCGGCCACGACGGTGGCGCCGTCGGTGAGCTTCATGCCGGCGACACCGCCGGCGCCGCGGCCCTGGACGGTGACGGTGCCGGCACCGCAGCGCATGGCCTGCGCGTTGGACGACACGGTGACGACCTCCGACGAGTCGGGGGCCGGGAAGATCGCCACGACCTTGTCGCCCGGCTTGAGCTTGATGCACGGCTTGGCCGCGGGGGTGCCGCAGACCTCCTCGACCGTGAGGCGCTTCATGATCCCCTGGGCGGTCACCAGCATGAGCGGCGGCGGTGCGTCGCCGCCGGCCGGTGACGTGACCACGGCCAGGACCTCCTCGCCCTTGTCGAGCGGTGCGAGCTCGCCGACGGCCGTGCCGCGGGAGCGGCCGGTGACCTCGCCGAGGGCCATGACCGTGGTGGGGCAGACGCGGCCGCGGCTGGTCACCAGCCACAGCTGGCCGTGCGTGGTGGTACCGACCTTGGCGGTGAGCACGTCGTGGCGGCCGAACGTGCCGGCCCGCCCGCCGGCGAGCGGCTCGCGGCCGAGCAGGCCCGAGTGCGAGAGCGTGACGATGCAGGGCTCGTCGACAACGTTGGCGACCTCTTCCGCCATGGCCTGTTCGAGCGTCACGTCGTCAAGGTGGTCCGGGGTCAGGATCCGGGTCCGACGGTCGCGTCCGAACCTCTCCGTGAGCTCGTCGAGCTCCTTGAGGACGATGGTCCGGCGCCGCTGCTCCGACGCCAGGATCTTCTCGAAGTCGTCGATGCGGCTGCGGAGCTCGCCAGCCTCGGTCTCGAGCTCGAGCTTGGCCAGCGCGGTGAGCCGGCGCAGCTGCATGTCGAGGATGTGGACGGCCTGGACCTCGGACAGGTTCAGCTCGGCCATGAGGCGGTCGCGGGCCTCGGTGGCGTCCTGGGACGAGCGGATGATGCTCACGACCAGGTCGATGGCGTCGAGCGCGACGAGCAGGCCCTCGACCAGGTGCAGCCGGCGCTGCGCCTTCTCCAGTCGGTACTCGGTCCGCCGGCGCACGACCTCGAGGCGGTGGTCGACGTAGTACTGGCACAGGTCGAACAGGCCCACGGTGGTGGGCACGCCCTCGACGAGCACGACGTTGTTCACGCCGAACGTCTCCTCGAGCGGGGTCTGGCGGTACAGCTCGGTGAGCACGGCCCGGCCGTTCGCGCCGGGCCGCAGCTCGATCTCGATGCGCAGACCGGTGTGCCGGTCGGACGTGTTCTTCACGTCGGTGACCATGGGGAGCTTGTCGGTGCGCATGAGCTCCTGGATGCGCGCCACGACCCGCTCCGGGCCAACCTGGTAGGGCAGCTCCGTGACCACGATGCCCTCGCGGGCCTTGGTCAGCTGGACGACCTCGGCGGTGGCGCGGATCCGGAAGCTGCCACGCCCCGTCTCGTAGGCGTCGGCCAGGCCGTCGTCCACCACGATGCCGCCGGACGGGAAGTCCGGACCGGGCACGAGCGCCATCAGCTCGGCGGTGGTGGGCCTGGGGCGCCGCTTGGTCATGACCAGGCGGATGGCCTCGGTGATCTCACGAAGGTTGTGGGGGGCCATGTTGGTGGCCATGCCCACGGCGATGCCGGACGTGCCGTTGACCAGCAGGTTGGGCAGTCGGCCCGGCAGGTAGATGGGCTCTCCCCGCTCGCCGTCGAACGTCGGGCGGAACTCGACGGTGTCCTCGTCGATCTCGCCGAGCATCTCGACCGCCGCGTCGGTCAGGCGGCACTCGGTGTAGCGGTAGGCGGCCGGCGGGTCGTCCAGGCTCCCGAAGTTGCCGTGCGGGTCGACCATCGTGATGTTGCGGCTGAAGTCCTGGCCCATGCGGACGAGGGCGTCGTAGATCGCGCCGTCGCCGTGCGGGTGGTACTTGCCCATGGTCTCGCCGACCACGCCGGCGCACTTGCGGTGCGGGCGGTCGGGGCGAAGACCCATGTTGGCCATGGCGTGCAGGATGCGGCGCTGCACCGGCTTGAGGCCGTCCCGCACGTCGGGGATGGCGCGGGCCGTGATGACCGAGAGGGAGTACGAGAGGAACGAGTCGCTGAGCTCCTCGGTCACGGGGGTGTCGATGATCTCCCGGGCGATCGGCTCGTCGAACAGCTGCGGTTGGCGTGGCATGGGCGGCATTCTCCCAACCCGCACCGACACGCGGGGTGACCCCTGCCGCCGCTCTTGGCCCGGTGCCGCCCGTCGGGGGAGGATGTCGGCATGACTGATGCACCGTGGCAGGGCGATGCCTGCTCGCTCGTGGACGCCTTCCGGAAGGGCGACCGTTCCCCCCGTGAAGAGGTCGAGGCGACGCTCGTCGCGATCGAGAACTCCGACCTCAACGCGTTCTCCTTCATCAACCCTGACCTGGCGCTGGCCGCGGCCGAGACCGCCGACGTGTCGCTGCCGTTCGGCGGTGTCCCGGTGGGCATCAAGGAGCTCGACCAGCTGAAGGGCTGGCCCGACACCCAGGCCTCGCTGCTGTTCCGGGACCGGATCGCGGACCACACCTCTGACAGCGTCAGCCGCCTGCTCGAGCTCGGCGGTGCCGTGCCCGTCGGCATGACCACGGCCTCGGAGTTCGGCGGGCTCAACGTGAGCGTCACCAAGCTCAACGGCGTGACCCACAGCCCGTGGCGACGCGGCCGCACCGTGGGTGGGTCGTCGGCGGGCAGCGCCGCGGCGGTGTCCGGCGGACTCATCACGCTGTGCACAGCGGGCGTCGGTGGTGGGTCCATCCGCATCCCCGCCGGCTACACCGGTCTGGTCGGCATGATGGGCA
>CAJANQ010000221.1 GCA_903941145.1 uncultured Actinomycetes bacterium | reverse complement strand
GCCAGAAGGTCTGGACCTCCCTCGCCCAGTGGTCCGACTGGTGCTTCGTGGTCGCCCGCACCGAGGAGGGCTCCGAGCGCCACAAGGGCCTCTCCTACCTGCTCGTCCGGATGGACCAGCCCGGCATCGAGATCCGGCCGATCCGCCAGATCACCGGCACCGCAGAGTTCAACGAGGTCTTCTTCGACGGCGCCCGCACCAAGGCCGACCTGGTGGTCGGTGCCCCGGGCGACGGCTGGAAGGTCGCCATGGGCACGCTCGCGTTCGAGCGCGGCGTACTCACGCTCGGCCAGCAGATGGCGTTCGAGCGGGAGCTCAACGAGATCACCGAGGAGGCCCGGACCCGCGGCCGCACCGGTGACCCGGTGGTCCGCCAGACGCTCGCCTCGATGTGGTCGCGGCTGCGCATCATGCGGTGGAACGCCCTGCGGGCCCTGCGGGTCGACGAGAACGCGGAACTCCCTCGCGAGGCCATGATCAACAAGCTCTACTGGGCCAACCTGCACCGCGACATGGGCGAGCTGGCCATGGACGTCCTGGGCGCCGACGCCCTGCTGACCCGGTACTCCGAGGCCGACGAGGGTGACGCCGGCGAGCTCGAGATGGGCCCGGCCCACAAGCTCTTCTTCTTCACCCGGTCCGACACCATCTACGGCGGCTCCGACGAGATCCAGCGGAACGTGATCGGCGAGCGGGCCCTCGGCCTGCCCCGTGAGCCCCGCTAGCCGGACCTCGTCCACACTTCCGACACGCCCCTTCCGACACGCCCGGAGACCTCACATGCCGACCATCCCTACCGAACCCCCTGGCCGCAAGCTGCTGGAGGGCCAGCACGTCGTGGTCACCGCCGCAGCCGGCACCGGCATCGGCGGCGCGCTCGCCCGTCGAGTCCTGCTCGAGGGCGGCCGGCTGGTCATCTCCGACGCCCACGAGCGCCGCCTCGGCGAGACCGCCGACGCCCTCGCCGAGGAGTTCGGCACGCGGCCCACGACGGTCACGTGCGACGTCACCAACGAGGACGACGTCCAGCGGCTCCTGCAGACCTCGCTCGACGAGTTCGGCCACATCGACGTGTGGATGAACAACGCCGGACTCGGTGGCAACGGCCTGGTCACCGAGCTCACCGACGACCAGTGGTCCAAGGTCATCGACGTGACCCTGACCGGCACCTTCCGCTGCCTGCGCGCCGTGCTCCCCCACATGTACGAGCGGGGCGCCGGTGCGGTCGTGAACAACGCCTCGGTGCTCGGCTGGCGCGCCCAGGAGAAGCAGAGCCACTACGCCGCCGCCAAGGCCGGCGTCATGGCCCTCACACGCTCTGCCGCGGTCGAGGCCGCCGAGCACAACGTGCGCATCAACGCCGTGGCCCCGAGCCTGGCGATGCACGCCAACCTGGCCAAGGTCACGCCCCCCGGCCTGCTCGAGGAACTCACCTCCAAGGAGGCCTTCGGCCGGGCCGCCGAGCCGTGGGAGATCGCCAACGTGATGGTCTTCCTGGCGAGCGACCTGTCCTCGTACATGACCGGCGAGATCCTCTCGGTCTCGTCCCAGCACGCCTGACCCGGCCGGACGACAAGGAACCCGATGGCACTCTCCGTCCCCAACCCCGCCGCCCTGCTCGAGCTCGCCGGCACCGACCTCGGCACCACCGAGTGGATCACCGTCGGGCAGCAGCGGATCAACGAGTTCGCCGACGCCACCGGCGACCACCAGTGGATCCACGTCGACGTCGAGCGGGCCACGGCGGAGTCGCCGTTCGGCGGCCCCATCGCCCACGGCTACCTGACGTTGTCGCTGGTCAACCTGTTCCTTCCCGACCTGGTGACCGTCGAGGAGTTCTCGATGGG
>CAJANQ010000220.1 GCA_903941145.1 uncultured Actinomycetes bacterium | reverse complement strand
GCCCTCACGCCGGTCGCCTGGGTGGTCCGGATGAAGGAGTCGCTGCGCACCCTCGGCCCGTTCGTCGGCGCCCACCGCATGGTGCGCGACTACGTCGAAGGCCTCTACGTCCCGTCCGCCGCCCGCAACCTGGAGCTCTGCGCCGACCACTTCGCCGGCGCCAAGGACCTGGCCGCCTACCGGGCCCGGGTCGACGGCGCCTGGCACCAGGTCCATGTGGACGACGTCGACGTGGACGAGGACGTCGGTGACCTGGGCACCACCAAGACCGTCACCGCGACGGTGTCGCTCGGCCACCTGGACCCGTCAGAGGTCGAGGTGCAGCTCGTGGTCGGCCACGTCGGGCAGTCCGGCGAGCTCGAGGGCGCGACCGCCACTGCCATGACGGCCGACGGTTCGACCGAGGGCCTGGCTGACGACCACCGCCGCTACTCCGGCACCGCCGAGCTGGCACAGGCCGGCCGCATGGGCGTGACCGTCCGGGTCGTTCCCACGCACCGCCTGGTCTCCACCCCCGTCGAGTTCGGACGCGTGGCCTGGGGCGAGGACTGACCGACTGGCCCGAGGGCCAGCGCCGGGCTAGAGGTGCCCGGCGCAGGTCCCGTCGTTGGCGTCACTGTTGGTCCCGTCCGGGCAGGTCGTCGAGAAGAACTCGGTCGACGACAGATCCACCCCTGACAGGTTCGCACCAGTCAGGTCCGAGCCGAAGAAGATCACTCCGAGGAACGTCGCGCCCGAGAAGTCGACGTCCGTCAGGTTCACCTGCTCAAAGGTCACAGAGCTGAGGCTGCTGGCCGAAAGGTCGGCACCCGAGAACGTCCCGGTGGAGTAGTAGGCGTTGTCGAGCAGGAGGCCCGTAGCGGAGAGTCCGGAGAGATCGATCCCGAACTGGCTGAAGCCGGTCACGCTGAAGCCCGGTCCGAGGAGAATCTGTCCACTGTCCGTGGCGACTGATACGACTCCCGCCGGCAGGGTTGCAGGAACGCCCGGACCCACGCCCGAGCGGAGACCTGCAAGCGTCGCTGTCTCGAGCAGGGCCCCGTCGACGTTGGTCTGCAAGAACCTGGCTCCCGTCAGGTCCGCCCCTGCGAAGTTGGCGTTCGAGAGGTCAGCCCGTTCGAAGACGGTCCCGGTCAGGTCGGCCCCCGACAGGTCGGCGCCGGACAGGTCCACGTCGTAGGCATCGACGCCGGACAGGTCCACGCCGCTGAGATCGGCCCCCGCCAGGGTGAGGCCCGTAATGTTGGCCCCGGGGCCGACCAGCAGACCCCCGAAGCCGGCGACATTCCGGATCGCCGTCCCGGCAGGGGTGACGGAGTCGAGCCCCACAGGGGTACCGCTGACCGGGCCCGCCAGCACGTCGGCAAACTCGGCCCCGGTGAAGTCAGCACCGTCGACATTGGCTCGGTTCAGTATCACCGACTCGAGCGAGAGCCCGGCGAAGGAGACTCCGGCCAGGTCTGTGTCGCTCAGGTTGACCTGCCCGAGGTAGTTGACGACCGACAGGTCGAGCGGCACCGTCGCCCCCCTCAGGTCCACGCCGGACAGGGTTGCCCCGTCCAGCCGCGCTGTGCGCAGGTTGGCGCCGCGCAGATC
>CAJANQ010000219.1 GCA_903941145.1 uncultured Actinomycetes bacterium | reverse complement strand
TCGGGCAGGCCGACACGGCCGGCCTCCATGAGCAGCGGGACCATGTCCTCGTCGGTCATGCCGAGTCCGCCGGCGGACTCGGCATGACCGACGAGGACATGGTCCCGCTGCTCATGGAGGCCGGCCGTGTCGGCCTGCCCGACCCGCTCTCGTCCACCGCGTACGTCGCCGCGGCCCAGCTTGCCGCGGCCGGCGGGTTCGACGACGAGCTCGGTCAGATCGCCGCGGGCGACCTGTCGGTGTCGGTCGGCTTCGGGCCCAACTGCCTGGTCGCCAACGCCGAGACCGCCGACGTGTTCCTTCTGGCCGACGGCCTGGGCACCGGGAATGCCTACCTGGTGCCTGCCGGGTCCGAGCGGGTCGTGCCGCTCGACTCGGTCGACGGCACCCGTGACATCGCCCGCGTGACCTGGGAGCCGTCAGCCGGCCAGCCCGTCGGGTCCGCCCAGGCACTCTTGGACCGCGCCGCGCTCGGTGCCGCCGCACAGTTGGTGGGACTTGGCCGCACGATGGTCGAGATGACCGTTGCGTACTCGGCCGAGCGCCAGCAGTTCGGCGTGCCGATCGGGTCGTTCCAGGCGGTGAAGCACCACCTGGCCAACGCCTCGATGGGCGTCGAGTTCGCCGAGCCGCTCGTGCTGCGCGCCGCCAACTCGCTCACCCACGGCGACCCCGACGCGTCGGTGCACGTGTCGATGGCCAAGGCCAAGGCGTCCGACGCGGCCAAGGCCGCGGCGGCCGTCGCGCTGCAGGTGCACGGCGGCATCGGGTACACGGTCGAGTACGACCTGCATCTGTACATGAAGCGGGCCTGGGCGCTCGCGGTCGAGGCCGGCGACGCCGAGTTCCACCGCACCCGCGTGCGCTCGTTCCTCCTGGGCTGACGCGGTTCCGCCGGAAGGGCCGTCTGTCGCACCCGTCTGGCAGATTGGGACTGCGGGGGAGGGCCCCGGCAACCGGTCGGAGTGCTCCTCGTGCTGAGAGGAGCACACCATGACCGAGTTCGACCCCACCCCCAACGACCTGGCCCTCACGGGCGAGGCCACGGGGCTCCCGCTCCTGACGGTCGCCTACGCCGTCGCCCTGGAGTACGCCGTCACGGCCCACGCCCACCACCGGCGCAAGGGAACCGAGACCCGCCGTCCTGGCGGACCGGGCGCTGCCGACGGCGTGCCGTACGTGGCGCACCTTCTGGAGACCTCGGCCCTCGTCCTCGACGCCGGCGGCGACGAGGAGGCCGCCATCGCTGCCCTGCTGCACGACGTAGTGGAGGACCAGGGTGGACTGCCCCGCGCCGCCGACGTCCGCGACATCTTCGGCGACCTGGTCGCCGACATCGTGCTGGAGTGCAGCGACTCGCTCGACCCCGACGACAAGCTGGCCGACCACTGGTTCGACCGGAAGCGGGCGCACGTGCGCCACGTCGACGACGTCGACTTCCGGACACTCCTGGTGCTGGCGGCCGACAAGATCTCGAACGCCAGGGCGATCGTGGCCGACGTCCGGACCCAGGCCCACGTCGAGGGCGGTGCCGGCGTGTTCACCCACTTCCGTCCCTATTCGGACGCGGTGGGTGAAGGGAAGGGCCGGGCCACGCCGCCAAGGTCGACCGACCCCTTCTTCAAGCTCACGGGCGGGTCGGTGCCGGCCTCCCGCGAACAGGCGATCGCCTACTCGGCGACGTGCGCGCTCTGGTACTACGAGAGCGTCCATGCTGCTCTGCAGCGAAGGGCCGACCTGTCCCGCTACGCGCCGCTGATCCGGCTGACGCAGGTCCTGGAGTTCGCCGTCATCGAGCTCGCCGCCGTCGCCGGCTTCCTCGGGGTGAAGGTGCAGCGTGTGACCAAGCAGGTCGAGCGAGACGCCAAGAACGGCTGGATCGACCCGGTGCCGGTGGCCTGACGGCGCCGACTGCCCCGGCTACAAGTAGCCGGGGTGGTCGACCTCGGGGGCCTGGTACTCCTCGGTCTTTGACTCCTGGAACTTCTGCTCCCCGCCGAACTGCTGGTGCAGCTGGGGTCCGAAGAAGTCGCTGGCCGACGCGATCGTCCGGATCGAGTTGGCGAACTCCTCGGCGTCCATCGACATGCCCAGGTGCTCGTGCTCGAACAGCACGGTTCCGTGCACCGTGAAGGCGCGCAGGAACGCCATGCGGGTGTTGATGTCGTTCAACGCCTCGTACAGCTCGGGCGTCGGCTCCAGGCCCACCAGCACCGTCGAGTACACCCGCACGATGGCCGGGTCGCTCCCGTCGACACGGGCCCAGAATCGGGCGCCGCCGACCTCGACCGCGTAGTCGCCCTCGTGGTCGGGCACGGCCTTGTCGACACCGGTGAGCTGCTCGATCACCGACTCCAGGTACGCACTGACCATCTGCTGGGAACTTGCCATGGCCGGACTCTACGGTCCGGCCCGGCCAGCTCTGGTCACCAGACCGGGTCGTCGGCGTGGGGGAACCCCAGCAGCAGGGCCAGTTCGGGGGGCAGGTCGTCGGTGCTGGTCCAGTCCCTGAGTTCGACGCCCAGCTGATGGGTGTCCAGGTACAGGTCGCGCACCGCGGCCGCTGTCCACGCGACACCGAACCCGGGGGCGGGCAGCCCGCCGTGCATCGCGCCGACCTCCTTGCCGAACCGCCGGCCGGCGGCGTCGACGAACGCTCGCGCGTGCTCGTAGGGCACGGCCCACGCGTCGGTCACCATGACCTCCCAGCGGATCACGCCGCCACGGTCGGCCAGGAACATCGTGTCGCCGAGCTGGGGCAGTACCGACCGGGGGAGGAGCTGGTCCCACACGGCGTACCACCACTGTCCGGCGAACCCCTCACGGTCGAGCGGAATGCACCGCGGGTCGGTGGTGTGGATGATGGGCATGGGGGCCTCCTCTCCCTCCGGGAGGCCAGTGTCGCAGCAGGGTGTGACGTGCTGACCCGCTCAGGACCGCCCGGTCAGAGGTCCTTCGCCGCCACCCAGCCGCGGCCCTCGACGTACTGGCGGACCACCTTGGCGGGGGCGCCGACGGCCACGCACCGGTCGGGCAGCTCGCCGGTCACCACGCTGTTGGCGCCCACCACGGTGTGGCGGCCGATGCGCGCCCCGGGCAGCACCACCGTGCCGTGGCCCAGCCACGCGCCGTCGCCGATCACCACGGGCTCGGGCTCCATCCATTGCCGGCCGATGGGCGTGTCCAGGTCCTCGTAGTTGTGGTTCATGTCGGTGATGTGGACGTTGTGGCCGGTCCACACGTCGTCGCCGATCACGATCGAGGTGTGGCCCACCACGGTGCTGCCGCGGCCGATGAGCGACCGGTCGCCGATGCGGATGACCTCGGGGTCCAGGTTGGGCTGGTCGGGCATCCAGCCGGCCGAGAGCACGGCGTGCTGGGCAACCATCGTGCCGCTGCCCAGGTGGATGGCCTGGGGGTTCACGAGCGTGTCGAGCGGGAAGCAGATCAGCGAACTCTGGCCGAACGACCCGAACGCCTTGGCCCGCCGCGAGGTCCAGCCGATGGCGCCGACGCCCTTGGCCAGGTCGTAGGCGGCACCGAGCAGGTCACCGCCCTCCTGGATGGCCCGGGCGCGCAGCTTCGTCCACACCGTGGGCGTCGGGTAGTCGCGGTCCAGCACGGGCTGCACCGTACCGGCCGGACCTGCCACGAGTCCCCTCCGAACCGCTGTGCGAGGCTGTCCCGATGCAGTGGAACGTGACGACGGACGGCCTGGTGCTCGAGGGTGCGGGCGGCCGCGTGCGGGTGGGTCCGTGCCGGCCGGCGCTGCTGGTCGACACCGGTGCCGGGCCCGTGTGGTGGCGGCCGGAGACGGTGCGGGTCGACGATGGCCGGCTGGTGGCCGGACCGGGCCCGTCGGGCGTGGTGGTCGAGGTCGACGTGGCCCCGCTGGCCGACTACTTCGCCGAGCGGGTCGACCTGTTCTGCCGGGTCCGCAACACGGGGTCGTCGCCGGTCCACGTGCACCGGCTGGTCCTGCTCACGACCGACGCGCTCACCGTCGGCGCCGACTCCCGGCGCTGGCGCACTTACCGCAACGGCTTCCAGTCGTGGGCGGGGACCATGACCATCGGTACCGACGAGCGCGACGCCGACATCAAGGTCGGGTTCGCCCAGATCTCCACCAACGACGCCGCTCACCCGGCTCCCACCTCGCCCGGCCACGTGCGCTCCGACACCGTCGGCGCAGTGTCCGACCCGGTCACCGGCGACACGCTCGCCGTCTCGCACCTCAACGCTGCGTCGGCCTACGCGTTCGTCGAGCT
>CAJANQ010000218.1 GCA_903941145.1 uncultured Actinomycetes bacterium | reverse complement strand
CGGGCCGCCATCAGCGCCATGACCCCGGCGGTACCGGCCGCAACCGACTGGACGAGCGCGGCCACCAGGTCCTGGACCCGGCTCGACGGTCCGGCCCCCAGCAGGCCGGCAAGGCGCGGCCACACCGCGATCAGCAGTCCCGCAGCCAGCGCCAGCACGACCTCGCGGGTGATCGGGCGCGTGGGTTCTGTCCCGGGTGGACCGTCCACCGTCACCGGGTCGTTCCCTCGACGGACTGGGGCAGGTGGTCCTGGACGAAGTCGGTCCACGGCATGGGTCGGCCGAACAGCCAGCCGGTCGCGTTCTGGTAGCCCAGCTCCGACAGCAGGAGTGCCTGCCGCTCGTCGGTCACGCCCTGTGCCGCAAGGACGAGCCCGAGCTCGAGGCCGAGCTGGGCCACGGCCTCGACGATCGTGGTGTCGTACTCCTCGACGCCGAGGCCGTCCACGAACGAACGGTCGACCGCGATGGCGTCGGCCGGGTAGTCGGCCAGGTGCCGCAGCGAGGACGGTCCTGCCCCGAACCCCTCGACCACCACCATCACACCGTGCTCCCGGAGCTTGCGGAGCGTCCGGCCGGTCGACTCGTCGACCACTGACGCCTCGTGCACCCCCACCCACAGCCGACCGGCGGGAGTGCGGGCCGCGGCCTGGGTCAGTCGGGCCACGACGGCCGGGTGGCTGAGCTCTGGAGGGCTCAGGTTGACCGAGATCGAGACCTGGTCGCCGACCTCGGCGAGCTTGGCCTCGACGGCGTCGATCACGAGCCGGCCGATCTGTGGGAGGAGCCCTGCGTTCGCTGCGGCCGGCAGGAAGTCGTTGGGGAGGACCAGCCCGTGGTCGGGGCTCCGCCAGCGGACGAGCGCCTCGGCTCCTGCGACCCGACGGTCGGCCAGGTCGACGACGGGCTGGAAGTAGACGTCGATCTCGTGGTTGACCACCGCCCGGTGGAGGCCCTGCTGCATCTGCAGGTGGCGGTCGGCCCGCTGCTGCAGCCACGGGTCGTAGGCGGCCCAGCGGCCTCGACCGAGCTCCTTGGCGCGGTAGAGCGCCAGGTCAGCCCGTCGCAGGAGCGACTCGGGAGAGTCCGGACGGCGCGACGGCCAGCCAGAGTCGGCGGCCGGCTCGGGCTGGCGCCGGATCTCGCTGCGGGCGAGCCCGACGCTGACCGCAGCACGGAGCCGACGTCCCAGCACGTGCACGGGCTGTTCCATCGCGGCCACGAGGGCGGCGGCGACCGCCTCGGACTGCTCACGGTCCAGGTCTTCACGGACGGCGACGAACTCGTCGCCGCCGAGGCGGAACACGGTGTCGCCCAGGACGTTGCGCAGGCGGTCGGCGATCTCCATGAGCAGCTCGTCACCGCCCTCGTGGCCGAGGCCGTCGTTGACCGACTTGAAGTGGTCGACGTCGATGTAGAACACAGAGATGCCCGACGGCGCCTCGCGCTCGAGCGCTGCGGCCAGGTGGAGGGCGAGGCCGGCCCGGTTGCCGAGACCGGTGAGCGCGTCCGAGTGGGCCTCGACCTCGAGCCGGTCGGCCACACGGAGGAGATCACCGGCGAGCCGCCGCTGGTCACGCTCGAGGATGCTGAGCCGGTAGATGGCCAGGCCGACGCAGGTCCCGCCGAGCAGGAGGGTGGGGATGTCGGCGCCGCCCTCCATGTACTCGTGGACCACGACGACGGGGAGTGCGACGAGGACGGCGACGACCGGTGTCCACCGTTGGACGCGCCCTGTGCGCACGGTCACGTCCGATGCGTCCGCGAGCCCGAGCCGTGAGCGTCGGGCACCCACCGCGATGAGGAGCGTGCCGGCCACGGCGACCCCTAGGACGACCGGCACGGACTCGGGCAGGTCGTTGCCGATGGCGCCGAGGACCTGGATGAGGCTGGCGCTCACCAGGCAGAGGACGCCGCCCAGCAGGGCCCGGGCGTCGGGCCGCCGGTCGATCCTGGAGCGGACGGCCATCCCCGCGGCGAAGGCGATGATGAGTGCGTTGAGGATGAGGAACGCCAGAACCACCGGGTAGGCCGGTTCGCCCTGCACCTGGGTCAGCGCGTCGTCCGCGGCGAAGACCCACATGAGCACGAGGGTGGCGACCACCACGATCGCGGTGTTGAGCCGGTGGACACGCTCTGAACGTCGGCGGTCCCGGGGGACCAGGGCCAGCGCGACAAGCACCATGGTGGTGCCGACCGCCCCGGACACGTCGTCGAGCGGGTGCAGGTACTCGTTCAGGTAGTCCGACGTCCCCACCGTGTCGATGGAGAAGATGAGTGAGGCCGCCTGCCCCCACATGGCCGCGGTGAAGGCCCACCAGCTCCATCGCCACCTGCTGGTGTGCACCTGTGCGGCACGGAGACAGAGCCAACCTGCAGTCAGTGCGACGAGGGTCGTCACGATCGAGGTGATCCGGGCCGTGACGACGCTGTCGACGTCGATCCCGACCACCCTGAGTACCGCCGGCCACCAAGCGACCACGGCGCCGGCGGTCGCTGCGGCGACCCCGGTCCGGACCGGGCTCCATGCAACCCCGCTCGACGCCGTGCGCGTCGGGGCGTGGTCGGTCGTGGTCGTGTCGATCAGCTCGGACGGGTGCATTGGCGTGGACGTTCCCCCACATCACTGTCGGCCGGAAGGTCCAGTTGCTGAGGACTGCCGTCCAGTTGCTGCGGGCCTCCCGCACGCTACGTGCAGCGTGATCTGACGGGTCGTCAGGTCCCGCGGCAGACTGTCGGCGTGGACCTGACCTGGAGCGACTCCGAGGAAGCCTTCCGTGCCGAGTGCCGGTCGTGGCTGGAGGCCAACGTGCCGACGCCCGCCCTGCCGTCCGGCGACACGACGGACGGCTTCGCCGCCCACCTCGAGTGGGAACGCAAGCTGCACGCAGCCCGGTGGGCCGTGGTGTCGTGGCCCGAGGCCTACGGCGGGCGTGACGCCTCGCTGTGGCAGTGGCTGATCTTCGAGGAGGAGTACTACCGGGTGGGCGCGCCGCAGCGGGTCACCCAGAACGGCATCTTCCTGCTCGCCCCGACCATCTTCGAGTACGGCACGCAGGCCCAGCAGGAGTACTACCTGCCCCGCATGTCGGCGGCGGTGGACCTGTGGTGCCAGGGCTGGTCCGAGCCCAACGCGGGCTCCGACCTAGCAGCCGTGCGCTCCAAGGCCACCCGTGACGACGAGCGCGGCGGCTGGGTGCTGTCCGGCCAGAAGACCTGGACCACCCGCGGCGCGTTCAGCACCTACCTGTTCGGCCTGTTCCGCACGGACCCCGAGTCCGAGCGGCACAAGGGCCTGACCTACTTCATGGTCCCGCTCGGCGCCCAGGGCGTGACCGTCCGCGGGTTCGGCCGGCTCGACGGCGACGAGGGCTTCGCCGAGGTGTTCATGGACGACGTCTTCATCCCCGACGACGACGGCACCGAGGAGACCATGGCCAAGGGCGGCATCCTGGGCGACGTCCACGGCGGCTGGGGCGTGGCCATGGCCACCACCACCTCGGAGCGGGGCCTGACCCTGCGCTCGCCGGGCCGGTTCCAGGCCACGGCCACCCGCCTGGTGGCGCTGGCCAAGGAGCACTCCGCGACGCTCTCCGACCGGGTCGCCGACCGGCTGGTCGACGCCTGGATCGACGCCGAGGCCTACGCCCTCTACACGCTGGGCGACGTGTCCGGCGTGGTCGAGGGCCGCTCGCCGGGCGCCAAGTCGTCCTACAACAAGATCTTCTGGTCCGAGCTCGACGTGCACCTCCACGAGGTCGCCCTCGAGGTGCTCGGCCCGGAGGCGGAGCTCGAGGGCCCGTGGATGAAGGGCTACGAGTTCGCGCTCTCCGGCCCCATCTACGCCGGGACCAACGAGATCCAGCGGAACATCGTCGCCGAGCGCGTGCTCGGCCTCCCGAGGAAGTAGGGGCAGCCGTGCGGTTCGCACTCACCGACGACCAGGTCGAGTTCCGCGACGCGGTGCGCGGCCTGCTGGCCGACACCTGCCCGCCCGAGGCCGTCCGTGCCGCCTGGGCGGTCGGCCGCGAGGACTCCGAGGGTGCCGACGCCGACACCCCCGACGGCCGCGTGCCCGGCGCGTGGGCGGCGCTCGCCGACATGGGCGTGCTCGGACTGATGGTGCCCGAGTCCGCCGGCGGACTGGGCATGACCGACGAGGACATGGTCCCGCTGCTCATGGAGGCTGGCCGTGTCGGCCTGCCCGACCCGCTCTCGTCCACCGCGTACGTCGCTGCGGCCCAGCTGGCCGCGGCCGGCGGGTTCGACGACGAGCTCGGTCAGAT